>NZ_DASVFL010000047.1:0-50919 GCF_036380075.1 Lentzea sp.
CGCGGCCTGCGGCCTGCGTTGCTACGGGCGCCTGGCGGCTACCAGCAGGCCGTCGCCCAGCGGGAGCATCACCGGTACCAGGCGGTCGTCCTCCTTGACCAGGCGTGCGATGTCCCTCATCGCCTGGGTCGACTCGTCTCGCTTCGTGGGGTCGACCACCGCGCCGTGCCACAGGACGTTGTCGAACGCGATCACGCCGCCTGGGCGCAGCATCCGGACGCCGTGTTGCAGGTACTGCGGGTACTCGGGCTTGAAGGCGTCCACGAAGACCAGGTCGTATGCCGCGTCGGTCAGGCGGGGGAGGACGTCCAGGGCCTTGCCCATGATCAGGCGGGTGCGGGACGGGGAGATGCCTGCCGCCGCGTAGGCCTCGCGGGCCGCTCGTTGGTGTTCCGGGGCCACGTCTATCGAGGTCAGGATGCCCGACCTGGGCATGCCCGCCAGGAGGTAGAGGCCGCTGGTGCCCGCGCCGGTGCCCACTTCCACCACCGCTTTGGCCTGGAGTGCGGTCGCGAGGAACCGCAGGGCGGCGCCTCCGCCCGCGCCGATGGGCACGCAGCCCAGTTCCTGGCCGCGTGCTCTCGCTGCCAGGTGCACGTCGTCCTCGGGGAGGTACTGCTCGACGTACTCCCTCAGGGCCGATTCCGTGGTCACGGGGTAGCAGGTTAGTGCCCCGAGTGCCCAAAACGGGTGAACGCGGCCCGAACCGAGATTCTCAGGGTGCTCTCAGCCAGTTCTCACGATCGTTTAAAGAGAGGACGACAAGGTAAGTAAGCAACAAGCCAGGCTCTGGTCGGGAACAAGCCGGACCCGCCGTCCGTTGAGCCGCACGAGGGTCGCCGGGCGGCCCACATGGAGGTGCCGAAACACCTGATGCGCACGCAGTCGAGTTCGCCGGAGGCCGTCGCGCCCATCGAGACGGCCGACTGGACGCCGCCCTCGTGGGACTCCATCGTCCGCGAGCACGCGGACCGGGTCTACCGGCTCGCGTACCGCCTGACCGGCAACCAGCACGACGCCGAGGACCTGACGCAGGAGACGTTCATCCGCGTCTTCCGTTCGCTGGCGTCGTACAAGCCGGGCACCTTCGAGGGGTGGCTGCACCGCATCACCACCAACCTCTTCCTCGACATGGCTCGCCGACGCAGCCGTGTCCGCATGGAGGCGCTGCCCGAGGACAACGACCGCCTCGAGGGTGACGACCTGTCCCCCGAGGAAATCTACGACGAGAACCACCTCGACCCCGACCTGCAGGCCGCGCTGGACGAGCTCCCGCCGGAGTTCCGCGCCGCCGTCGTGCTCTGTGACGTGGAAGGACTCTCCTACGAGGAGATCGGTGCCACGCTCGGGGTGAAGATGGGTACCGTGAGGAGCAGGATCCACCGGGGCCGCCAGGCCCTGAAGGTCGCGCTCGAACGTCGTCGTCAGGAATCGTTGCTGGAGGACTCTGCATGACCGACCTCCGTGGTTGGGGCCTGCCTGAGCAGCACCTTCTGCCGGACGCCGTGGTCGCGTTCGTGGACGGAGAACTGTCCTCGACCGCCCACGAGCGAGCCTCAGCGCACATCCAGAGCTGTGGCTTCTGCGCGTTCGAGACCTACACCCAGCAGCAGGCGCGTGCCGCCGTGCGCACCGCTTCGGCGCCCACGGCGTCGGCGTCGTTGCTGGACAGGCTCGGTGCCATCCCGCAGGAGGTCGACCTGCCGTCCGCTCCGGACGGGCTCGCGATCACCGAGGACGGTCAGTTCGTCGCCGTGCAGCGCACGGACAAGGCCGCGTTCGGCTCGGGGCCGGTGCTGGGCTCGTCCAGACCCCTGGGCAGCAACGGCTGGTTCAGCGGCCGCCGCGCCCGCCAGGGTGCCGGGGTCGTCGTGAGCGGCATGTTGCTCAGCGCCCTCGCGTTCACCACGCCGGACAGCGAGGCGCCGCCCGCGCCCGCCACCGTCCCGCAGAACGCCGGCGCGGTCTTCGCGACCACCCCCTGACAGCCATTTCACTGTTCGTGAGGCACGCTGTAGTTCAGCACTCCTAGCGGAAAACTCGGGGAGAGATGAGCCAGCAGTCGCCCAACGGCCAGACGTCCACACCCGTTTCCGGAGTGGACGACGGAGCGCATCGCAGGCTCCGGCCACGGCCCCTGGTGCAGCCGCCGGTCGACCCCGCGTACGCGACCGCCTTCGGCCGCCCCACCGGTGTTCCCGGCGCGTTCGCCGCCCGCGACGTGTCCGTTCCCCCCGTGCAGTCGGCGCCGCCGCCTCCGGAGTCCCTCGCCACCGCGTTCGGTCGCCAGGACTCGCAGGAGCTGCTGCAGCGCCCGCCGCAGCCGACGTCGGACCCCGATCCCGACATCGACCCCGTCTTCTGGGGCGACAAGCCCGCCGGCGACCCGTGGCGCGACCCCGCCTCCGGTGCCGTCATCGGCCCGCCCGCCGTCGGCGAGGAACCGCCGGGCGAACCCGAGCGCAGGCAGGAACCCGGCCCGCAGCTGAGCGTTCCCGAACTGCTCTTCGGCCGCCGCGTAAAGCCCACCGCCCTCGCGCTGCTGCTGGCGGTCGCCCTCGTCCTGGGCGCCGTCGGCGGTCTCGTCGGCTGGCTGATCGGCCGCGCCGGCAACCCGCTGACCGACTCGACCGTGACGCTCGCCGAGGTCGAGGAGGGCAAGGAACGCCCCGCCGGCTCGATCTCGGACATCGCCAAGCGCGTGACGCCCAGCGTCGTGTCGATCGAGTTCAAGGGCGCCAACGTGGCGGGCGTCGGCTCCGGTGTCGTCATCGAGGGCGGCGGCTACATCCTGACCAACGACCACGTCGTCGCCCCGGCCGCGCAGGACTCCTCGGCCAAGCTGAGCGCCGTCTTCACCGACGGCACCCGCGCGCAGGCCCGCGTCGTCGGCCGCGACCCCAAGACCGACCTCGCGGTCATCAAGGTCGAGGTCACCAACCCGACGGTCCTGCAGTTCGGCAACTCCGACGAGCTCCAGGTCGGCGACAGCGTGATCGCCATCGGCTCGCCGCTGCAGCTGTCCAACACCGTCACCGAGGGCATCGTCTCCGCCCTGCACCGCCCGGTCACCGCGGCGGGCGAGAACGGCGGCCCGCAGGTCACCTACGACGCGATCCAGACCGACGCGGCCATCAACCCCGGCAACTCGGGCGGCGCGCTGGTCGACTCCCGCGGCGCCCTGGTCGGCATCAACTCGTCGATCCGCACCGAGACCGGCGGTTCGGTCGGTCTCGGCTTCGCGATCTCCGGCAACCAGGCCCGCAGGATCAGCCAGGAGCTGATCCGCAACGGCCAGGTCAAGCACGCCGACATGAACGTCAACGTGAAGTCGGTGTCCGCCGAGACCTCCGAGGGCGCCCAGGTGCAGAACGTCCCCGCAGGGGGCGCCGCGGCCACCGCCGGCATCCAGGAGGGCGACGTGATCACCAGGGTCGGCAACCGGATGGTCCGCAACGCCGCCGAACTGGTCGTCGCGGTCAGGGAGCACGAAATCGGCGAGAAGGTCCAGGTGACGCTGGCCCGCCAGGGCCGTGAGCTGAAACTCGACGTGACGCTGAAGAGCGACTGACCAGTAGGCTGGGAACCGTGTTCGAGAACATCGGATGGCCGGAGCTCCTCATCATCGTGATCGCGGGCCTCTTCATCCTGGGGCCCGAACGCCTGCCGTCCGCGGCGGCCTGGCTGGGCAAGACCGTCCGCCAGGTCCGCGAGTACGCGACCGGCGCGCGCGAACAGCTCAAGCAGGAGATGGGCCCGGAGTTCGAGCAGCTCCGCAAGCCTCTCGAAGACCTGCGGGAACTGCGCAACTTCGACCCGAAGCGCGCGGTGTCCAAGCACCTGTTCGACGACCCGGAGCCCACCACCAAGTCGAACGGCTACCCGGCCTCGATGTCGCCTCCCGCACCGGAACAGCGTCCGCTGGCACCGGGGGAGCGCCCGCCGTACGACCCGGACGCCACCTGAGCCCGTCCGACGAGAAGGGGCCCTGCCGCATTGTGCGGCAGGGCCCCTTCTCGTTCGAGACTTCTCTAGCGGCCGGCGGGCGAGACGTTCAGCAACCGGCCCGCGAGGCCGCGCGACCGGACGCTCAGCTTCTTCGCCACCTCGGACAGCACCTGAGCGGCGGCCGAGTCCGGCACGGCCTGCACGATCGGCGTGCCCGTGTCGCCGTTCTCCCGCAGCCGCGGGTCGAGCGGCACCTGGCCGAGCAGCGGCACCTCGGACCCGATCGCCTTCGACAGCGACTCCGCGACGGCCTCGCCGCCACCGGAACCGAAGACCTCCATGCGCGAGCCGTCGGGCATCTCCAGCCACGACATGTTCTCGATGACACCGGCGACCCGCTGCCGGGTCTGCAGCGCGATCGACCCCGCCCGCTCCGCCACCTCGGCGGCGGCCTGCTGCGGCGTGGTCACGACCAGGATCTCGGCGTTCGGCACGAGCTGCGCCACGGAGATCGCCACGTCACCGGTGCCGGGCGGCAGGTCGAGCAGCAGCACGTCCAGGTCGCCCCAGAACACGTCCGCGAGGAACTGCTGCAGCGCGCGGTGCAGCATCGGCCCGCGCCACACGACCGGGGTGTTGCCCGGCGTGAACATGCCGATCGAGATGACCTTCACGCCGTGCGACTGCGGCGGCATGATCATCTTCTCGACCTGGGTGGGACGGCCGTCGGCGCCGAGCATGCGCGGGATCGAGTGGCCGTAGATGTCGGCGTCGACGATGCCGACGGACAGGCCGCGCGCGGCCATCGCCACGGCGAGGTTCACGGTGACCGAGGACTTGCCGACGCCGCCCTTGCCGGACGCGACGCAGTACACGCGCGTCAGCGAGCCCGGCTGGGCGAACGGGATGACCGGCTCCTCGGTGCCGCCGCGCAGCGTCTTGCGCAGCTCGGTGCGCTGGGCGTCGCTCATGACGTCGAGATCGACCTTCACGGACGCGACGCCGTCGAGCGCCGACACCGCGGCGGTGACGTCCTTCGTGATCTTGTCCCGCATCGGGCAGCCCGCGACCGTCAGGAAGATGCCGACGACCACGGCACCGTCCGCACCGACCTCGACGTCCTTGACCATGCCGATCTCGGTGATCGGACGGCGGATCTCGGGGTCCTGCACGCCGGAGAGCGCCTTGCGGACGTCCTCGACCGTGGGAAGGGGCTGCGTGGTGGTCACCGATCCATGCTACGTCCGGTTCGCGCCCCTCCTACCGGCCGGTCACTTTCCAGCACAGGCCCAGGTCGTAGTGGGGTAGCAGCTGTCCGTAACATCCACGCCCGTGCCGGAATCGGGTAGTTCCCGGTTGCCCACCCGTGTCGAGCTCGGGGTGTGGCGATCGTTCCTCCGCGCGCATGCACGGATCACGAGGGTCCTCGAGGCCGAACTGATTGCTGAGCAGCGCCTTTCGCTCGCGGCGTACGACGTGCTGGTCCAACTGGCCGAGACGCCTTCCATGCGCATGCGCATGACTGAACTGGCCGACGCCGTCCTGCTGTCCCGTTCCGGCGTGACCCGCCTGGTGGACCGCCTGGAACGCGCGGGCCTGGTCGGACGCGAACGCGCGGACGGTGACGGACGCGGCATCGTGGCCGTGCTCACACCGCTCGGTGCCGAGCGTCTGCGCAGTGCCTCCACCACCCACCTGGCCGGCGTCGCCGAGCACTTCGGGGAGAGCTTCGGCCCCGGTGAGCTCGAAGCCTTCGGCCGCACGTGCGACCGGCTGGCAGCGGACGACGTGTACCCGTGATCACGGTGGTGGGACTCGTGCACGTCGAGGCCGGCCGCCTCCTCGTTGTGCGCTCACGCAACAAGAAGGCCTTCTACCTCCCCGGCGGCAAGATCGAGCCCGGTGAGACGCCCGTCGAAGCGCTTCGCCGCGAGGTACGCGAGGAGCTCGGCGTCGAGGCCGACGACCCCGTCGAGCTGAAGCGCTACGTCGCCCCTGCCTACGGCGAGGGCGAAGGCGCGATGGTCGACATGACCTGCTTCACGGCACAGCTGCTGGGCGCTCCGATGCCGACGAACGAGATCGCCGAACTGACGTGGGTGACGCGCGGCGAGTACCGCGAGCACGCCGAGACGGCTCCCGCGATCCACGACGTGCTGGACGACCTGGTGGCCGGCGGCCGCGTCAGGGCCTGACCTTCTTCAGGTTGTTCTGCTCCTTCACGAGCTTCTCCAGTTCGCCGCGGATGAAGTCGCGCGTCGCCACCTCGCCGAGGGCCAGCCGCACCGCCGCCAGCTCGCGGGCCAGGTACTCGGTGTCCGCCTTCGTCTGCGCGGCCCGCGCCCGGTCCTCCTCCAGCGACACGCGGTCGCGGTCGTCCTGCCGGTTCTGCGCGAGCAGGATCAACGGCGCGGCGTAGGCGGCCTGAGTCGAGAACGCCAGGTTGAGCAGGATGAACGGGTACGGGTCCCAGCGCAGCGACACCGCCACGAGGTTCGCCGTGATCCAGGCGACGACGATCAGCGTCTGCCAGAACAGGAACTTGCCCGTGCCCAGGAAGCGCGCGAGGCGTTCGGAGAGCTGGCCGAACGTGTCGGGGTCGATCGAGAAGCGGAAGCCCCGCGGCTCGCGCGGCAGGTCGAGGCGGCGGCGCGGCAGTTCAGGCATGGCTCAGTCCCGTCTCGCGCCAGTTGTCCGGCAGCAGGTGGTCCAGCACGTCGTCGACGGTCACCGCGCCGAGCAGGTGCTCACTCTCGTCGGTCACCGGCGCGCACACCAGGTTGTAGGTGGCGAAGTACCGCGTCACGTCGCTCAACGAGGCGTTCGGCGGCAGGCGTGCCAGGTCCGTGTCGATCACTCCGGCCACTAGGTCGAACGGGGGCTCGCGCAGCAGTCGCTGGATGTGGACGCAGCCGAGGTAGCGGCCGGTCGGCGTCGCGGAGGGCGCGCGGCACACGAAGACCATCGACGCGAGCGCCGGCGTGAGGTCCGGGTTCCGCACGCGTGCCAACGCCTCCGCGATCGTCGCGTCCGGCGTGAGGATGATCGGTTCCGGCGTCATCAGACCGCCGGCGGTGTCGTAGGAGTACTCGAGCAGTCGCCGGACCGGTTCGGACTCCTCGGGTTCCATCAGCTCGAGGAGCCGGTCCTTGGTGCCCTCGGCCAGCTCGGCCAGCAGGTCGGCCGCGTCGTCCGGGTTCATCGCCTCCAGGACGTCCGCGGCGCGTTCCTCGTCCAGGTGCGACAGCACGTCCTTCTGGTCCTCTTCGGACAGTTCCTCGATGACGTCCGCGAGCCGTTCGTCGTCCAGCGCGTCCGCGACCTCGTGGCGGCGCTTGGGCGGCAGCTCGTGCAACGCGTGCGCGACGTCCGCCGCGCGCATGCCCTCGAACACCGCGACCAGCTGGTGCGCACCCTGCGGCTGGCTCGCGATCTCGTTGACGCTCAGGCCCGCGACGTCCTCCCAGTTCCACACCTGCACCGGGCCCTTGAGGCTGAACCGGCCGGTGCGCTCGCGGCCGGCGACGCGGACCACGCGCCAGTCGCGGGTGCGGGTGAGCTCCATCGCGGCGTCGACGACCGCCGCCGTGCCCCCGTCGTCGAGCTGGATCTTGGCGTCGAGCAGCTCGCCGATCACCAGCACCTCGTTGACGCGCTGGTGGAACGGCCGCAGGTTGACCGACCCGGTCGCGAGCGTCACGGCGTTCGGCTCGATCGAGGTGAGCCGCAGCATCGGCACGAAGATCCGCCGGCGCGTCACCAGTTCGACGACCATGCCGAGCACGCGCGGCGGTTGCCGGTCGATGCGGAGGCTGATCACGACGTCACGGGCCTTGCCGATGGGTTCGCCGTCGGGGCCGAACACGGGAAGTCCGGCCAGCTGAGCGATGAAGACCCGGTTCACAGCCACCACCCGTCCAGGCTAGATCAGGTCCGGGCCGCCCACCGCGCGATGACGGCGCAGATCATGGCCATGTCGCCGATGTTCTCCCGCAATGCCCAGATCCAGTTGGCGACGGCGCGGTGCAGCACCCAGCCGCGGGCCTTCTCCGCGTCGAGGTCACCCGCGTCGCAGACGGCGAGGAACCGGTCGGTGAGACCCCGTTCGCCGTCCAGCTCGTCGAACCTGTTCCACAGCAACGGGATCACGCCGTACTCGGGGTCGCCGGCCAGCGGTTTCGGGTCGATCACCAGCCATGGTTCGCGGTCGCCGCGCAGCACGTTCTGGTAGTGCAGGTCCTCGTTGACGAGCGTCGTGCCCATCGGTCTGGTGCCGGCCTCGCGGGCCGCGTCGAGCAGGTCGCGCGGGACCGCCGGGTGGTCCCGCAGCGAGTTGGCGAACCGACGGATCTCGCCTGGCGCCTCGATGCCGCGGTGGCGGCGCAGCAGGTCGCCGATCACGCCGATCGCGAGGTCGACCGGTTCGTCGTCGAGCGAGTGCCGGTCGAGGCGTTCCAGCAGCAACGCGCCGAGCTCGGCGTCGTGGCCGAGCAGCTGGACCGCGCCGTTGCCGTCGTAGAGCTTGAGCGCCAGCGGCTCGTGCTCGGTCTCCTCGTCGACCCACGTCAGCTTGAGCACGGCGGGGTGCCCGTCGGCTCTGCGCACGGGCAGGACCACGGCGCAGAAACCGTGCAGCAGCGGGCCGTCCGGGGTGAGCTGCCAGCGGGCGCACGCCTTGGTGGCGAGCGTCTGCAGCTTCGCCACCCACTCCGCGGCGCCGTCGCCGAGGCCGTCGCCGAACCCGGCCGGCACCGTGATCATGCGCTGAACTCCAGGCGGTACACGGCTTCCCAGTCCGGCTTGGTGTTGAGGCGCGCGGTCTTCAACGCCTGCGTCGTCTCCTCGTCGGGCTCGGCGAGCTGCGCAGTGGCCTTCGCGTCGATCAGGTGCGAGTGCGTGGTGGGGGAGCGGACGGTGACGGTCACCTGCGCGCCGTCGGTCAGCGGCACCTCGCGTTCGGAGCCGCCGCTGATGACCCACAGCGCGTCGCCGCGCCAATGCGCGTGTACAAGCCGCGGTTCGTGGCCGGGCGAGGTGATCCAGACGGCAGCCGCTTTCCGCAGCGCGGCGTCGAGGATTCGCGTGATCTCCACCGGTTCAGACTGCCAGGGTTTGTGAAACGGGACTCAGCGGATGTGCGCCCCCGGTCGAGGCGTGCCACTGTGGCGCTCGTAGTTACCGGCCGGTACGAGGAGGTACTCCAGTGGTCGACCAGCAGCGCCCCCGCCGCTCGTGTCTGGCGGTGCCCGGCTCGAGCCAGAAGATGATCGACAAGGCGCGCACGCTGCCGGCGGACCAGGTGTTCCTGGACCTGGAGGACGCCTGCGCCCCGCTGGCCAAGCCGGACGCCCGCAAGACCATCGTCGCGTCGCTGAACGAGGGCGGCTGGGACGGCAAGGCCCGCGTCGTGCGCGTCAACGACTGGACGACGGAGTGGACCTACCGCGACGTCACCGAGGTCGTCGAGGGCGCGGGCGCGAACCTCGACTGCATCATGCTGCCGAAGGTCCAGACGCCCGAGCAGGTCGTGGCGCTCGACTTCCTGCTCACGCAGATCGAGAAGACGATGGGCTACGAGGTCGGCAAGATCGGCATCGAGGCGCAGATCGAGAACGCGCTGGGCCTCAACAACGTCAACGCGATCGCCACCGCGTCCCCGCGCGTCGAGACGATCATCTTCGGCCCGGCCGACTTCATGGCGTCGATCAACATGAAGTCGCTGGTCGTCGGCGAGCAGCCGCCCGGCTACGACGTCGGCGACGCCTACCACTACATCCTGATGCGGATCCTGATGGCCGCGCGGGCCCACGACAAGCAGGCCGTCGACGGCCCGTACCTCCAGATCCGCGACGTCGACGGCTACAAGCGCGTGGCCGGCCGGTCCGCGGCGCTGGGCTTCGACGGCAAGTGGGTGCTGCACCCCGGTCAGATCGAGGCGGCCAACGAGGTCTTCAGCCCGAAGCAGGACGACTACGACCACGCCGAGAACATCCTCGACGCCTACGAGTACTACACGTCCGAGGCGGGCGGGAAGCGCGGCGCGGTGATGCTCGGCGACGAGATGATCGACGAGGCGTCGCGCAAGATGGCGCTGGTGATCTCCGGCAAGGGCCGCGCGGCGGGCATGGCGCGCGCGAACGTGTGGACGCCGCCGGAGGACTAGGTCCGTCACGGGTTGTGCGTCATTTCACCCTCGATGTCACCGGACGTGGTCGACCGTCACTGGTTGCGTTCGAAACGGGTGAGGTGACGCACAATCCGTCACCGGAATTTGCTTCACGGGCCCTGGTGGGGCGCATGCTCGTCGGCATGTCACGTTCGAGTAACGGCAAGACGGGCAGGCGCTTACGGCTCTTCAAGCGCCGCGAGGACGACCTGCTCGAGCGCAGCTTCCGCAGCTGCCCCGGATGTCACGCCGACGTCCACGTGTTCGCCGACGTCTGCCGCCACTGCGGTGGCGCCCTGGAGACCGCTCTCGCGGGCTGAGCCCCGCCGCTAGTAGGTGGCCTGGTTCGCGGCCGCGATGATCGCGATGACGATGAACGCCGCGTAGGCCAGCCAGCCGGCGATGACGACGTAGCCGACGATCAGGCCGGCGACCGCCATGCCGTGCCCGTCCTCCTCGCCCCGCTTGATCTTCGCCATCGCGATGTGGCCGAAGATGACGCCGACGATGGACGTCACGCCGCAGGTGACGAACCCGACGCACGACAGCACGAGCGCCAGGATCGCGTTCGTCTGCGACTTGGGCTGCACGTAGCCGTAGCCCGCGCCGTACGCCGGCTGGCCGTAGGGGCCTGGCTGACCGTAGGGCTGCTGGCCGTAGGCCTGCTGCTGCGCGTAGGGGTCGGGCTGGCCGTACGGGTCCTGCTTCGGGTTGTACGGGTCGTAGGTCATCGCTGGTCCCCCTAGGTGTGGTGAGCCGGGATCTTAAGCTCCACACCTTTCATTCGTCGTGCACGGGTGCGTGATTACACCTGTCGCGGGTGCTGTTTCGGTACAGCTCCCACCGGGCTGTTGCGGAGAGCACACCGTGGTCGCGAACGAGCGTTAACCGGTCCATACTCGCCGGTAACTCTTGCTTCGGAAGGGAAGTGCGATGGCGCGCCTCGCCCAGACAGCGGGTCTCACGGACATCCAGGAAGAAATCCTCGCGACCGTGCGCACGTTCGTGGACAAGGAGATCATCCCGCACGCCCAGGCGCTGGAGCACGGCGACACGTACCCCGCCGACATCGTCGACGGCATGAAGGAGATGGGCCTGTTCGGCCTGACGATCCCGGAGGAGTTCGGCGGGCTCGGCGAGTCGCTGCTGACCTACGCGCTGGTCGTCGAGCAGATCGCGCGCGGCTGGATGAGCGTCTCCGGCGTCATCAACACCCACTTCATCGTGGCGCACATGCTCAAGCAGCACGGCACGCCCGAGCAGAAGCAGAAGTACCTGCCGCGCATGGCCGCCGGCGAGGTGCGCGGCTCGTTCTCGATGTCCGAGCCCGAGCTGGGCTCCGACGTCGCCGCGATCCGCACCAAGGCCGTCAAGGGCTCGAACGGCTACACGGTCAACGGCCAGAAGATGTGGCTGACCAACGGCGGCACGTCCAACCTGACCGCCGTGCTCGTGAAGACCGACGAGGGCGCCGAGAAGCCGCACCAGAACCTCACGACGTTCCTGGTCGAGAAGCCGGAGGGCTACGGCGAGGTCGTGCCCGGCCTCACGATCCCCGGCAAGATCGACAAGATGGGCTACAAGGGCGTCGACACCACCGAGATGGTGTTCGACGGCTTCGAGATCGCCGAGGAGCAGGTCCTCGGCGGCGTCACTGGCCAGGGCTTCCGGCACATGATGGACGGCGTCGAGGTGGGCCGGGTGAACGTGGCCGCCCGCGCGTGCGGCATCGCGATCCGCGCGTTCGAGCTCGCCATCGAGTACTCGCAGCAGCGCAGGACGTTCGGCAAGGCCATCGCCGAGCACCAGGCCATCGCGTTCAAGCTCGCCGAGATGGCCACCAAGGTCGAGGCGGCGCACCTGATGATGGTGAACGCCGCGCGGCTCAAGGACTCCGGTCAGCGCAACGACGTCGAGGCCGGCATGGCCAAGCTCATCGCGTCCGAGTACTGCGCCGAGGTCACGCAGGAGGCGTTCCGCATCCACGGCGGCTACGGCTACTCCAAGGAGTACGAGATCGAGCGCCTGATGCGCGAGGCCCCGTTCCTGCTGATCGGCGAGGGCACGTCGGAGATCCAGAAGACGATCATCTCCCGCGGCCTGCTGCGCGACTACCAGTCCCGCGGCTAGTCGCAGGTTCGCCCGTTAGGGGCCAAAGATTCACGTGTCTGGCCTCTAACGGCGCATGCCGGGGAGACGTAAGGTTCGCTCACTTTGAGCACAGACCTGACGCTTCCCAGACCTGTGTCGCCACCGCACGTGGTCCGTCTGGAGCTGGACACGTTCTCCGGTGTCGACCGCCCCGCGCTGGCCGCCTGGTTCGGCGCGCTCTTCACCGACCTCCTCGCGCCTCTCTGCCCTGCCTCGGTCGAGGAGCTCGTCGCGGTGGCCCGCGGATACACGCCATCTGACACAACTCCCTGGGGCCCGCCGGGTTACGCCCGTCTGCTGCTCTCTTCGGGTGAGTTCACCCTCCCGTCGTGGCAGGCGGCGCTGGCGGACCTGCCGTCCTTCCTGCGCGTGCAGCTCGTGCAGCTCGACTCGCAGGGCCTGCCGCTGGTCGACGGCGGCTGGACCGCGGAGGTCCTGCTGAAGGACGACCCGGCGTTCCCGCACCAGATCGCGGTCACGGCGTCGCGCTCGTTGTTCGGCGGCTGGATCTCCCTTGCCGCGCAACAGAACTGGCTTTCGGCGTTCCGCGCGGGAGCGTCACTGGCCCGGGCCTGCGGCGGCTGGATCACGCTCGACCGCTCCGGCGTGCGGACCGAGCACGAGGTCGCCGTCGGCGTGGGGCTGGACGAGTCCCTGTTCATGGCGGCGGAACTGGCCCGCGGTCCACACTGGGCGACCCTGCTGGGACCACGTCAGGTCGCTGCTCTGGGTGGTGTGCAAGAAGTTCTCGCGTCCGCGCCGTGCTTCTCGGTGGAGGACCTCGGCGGTGGCCGCCTGCTCCTGCAGCTGACCGAGCACCTGGACGAGGTGCCGGACGACGCGGTGGGCAAGCTCACCGAGTTCCTCGGACCCGTCCTGCACTGACCGGGCATCGGTGGGACTCTGTCGTCCGTGAGGCCTTCCCCGAAAACCGACGTGCTCGTGGCCGTGGACACCGCCCTGCGCCCGACGGGGTTCGTCCGCCGCGGACACGTCTGGCTGGAGGACCGCGGTGACGGCGTCTCGGGCTGGCTGGGGTTCGGGGTGGCCGGGTCGCTGGAGCTCACGCCGCTGGTCGGCGTCTGCTTCCGCCGCTACGACGAGGTGTGCCGCGCGCTGGGCGTCGGCATCCCGGCCACGCCGCTGGTGTCCGTGCCATTGGGATTCCTGATGGGGGAGAAGCCGGTCTGGCGGTGGCTCTTCACGCCGGGCGGCGACCACGCGCCGGTCGCGTCCTCGTTGGTGGCCGCGTTCGTGGAGTTCGGCAAGCCGTACGTCGACCGGTGCGCGAAGTGGGAGACGGTCGCGAAGGATCTCCTCGCGAGGCCCGAGTCGCTGCTGGACTTCGAACGGGCCCGCAAGCTCGCGATCATCCACCTGCTCGCCGGGAACGCCGGTGCCGCCGGCGAGGTGCTGCGCGCGGAACGGGAGCGGGTGGCGGACAAGGTGGACGCGTACGCGCGGTCGTACCGGGCCTTCGCGCACCGGTTCGAGATCGCTTTCCCCGGCTGACCGGCCCCGGCACCAGCCCTGACACGGGCGCTGACACCGGTCCGGCGCAATCCGGCAAAACACCCGTAGGCGTCTCAGCACGGCGCACCCGGCTTTGGCAGGATGGAACGATCAGCGCGTCCGACAGAGGTGGTCCCCTGTGACGAGTCCGTTCGCCAGCCCGAACCGGCCCGGTGTCCCGCCCCGCCTGCCCACCCCGCCCACGGGGTGGCCGGTCGGCTCGTACTCCACGTACGAGGAGGCGCAGCGCGCTGTCGACTTCCTTGCGCTGGAGGACTTCCCGGTGCAGGACATCACCGTGGTCGGGGTCGACCTCATGCTCGTGGAACGGGTCACGGGCAAGCTCACCTGGAGCCGGGTGCTCATGACGGGCGCGGCGAGCGGCGCGTGGTTCGGTCTCTTCGTCGGGCTGCTGCTCACGCTGTTCAGCCCCGAGCCGGGCGTGACGGTCGGGCCCGTGCTGACCGGTCTGATCACCGGTGTGTTCTTCGGGCTCGTGTTCGCGGCGGTCGGGTACGGGTCGGCGCGGGGCAAGCGGGACTTCCAGTCCGCGTCCCAGCTCGTCGCGGGCAGGTACGACGTCCTGTGCCACCCGAAGTCGGCCGAGAAGGGCCGTGACCTGCTCGCGAAGCTCGCGATGCGGCCCGTGAACCCCGGTTCTTGAGGTTCCCATAGGGCCTTTGGTTCTGAATCGTTGCTTCCCTTGGTTGCGGCAGGTGATCACCGGGCCTAGGTTCGGTTGACCGGTCCGCCCGGTGCGGCCGGTGGCACGACGAGGTGCCGGGCGCTGCGGTCTGGCTCCTCCGTGCAGTCGGGAAGGAGGCTGGGCCGATGGGTGCGACACGGCGCTATCGAGTCGCCGCCGGAGTGGGGGCCGCATTGCTCGCGGCGTCCACGGTTACGGCGTGCGGTTCGGACGGCGGCGGGATCACCGTCAACGTCTACAAATATCCGCAGGAGAACTTCCAGGCCATCGTCGACAACTGCAACGCGAAGGCCGGCGGGCGCTACAACATCGTTTACAACAAGCTGCCGCGAGAAGCGGACGGTCAGCGCGAGCAGATGGTGCGCAGACTCGCGGCCGAGGACGACAGCATGGACGTCCTCGGGCTCGACGTCACGTGGACGGCGGAGCTCGCCAAGGCGGGCTGGATCAAGGAGTTCACCGGTTCGGTGAAGTCCACGGTGTCCGAGGACACGCTGCCCGCGCCGCTGGAGACGGCGACGTACGAGGGCAAGCTGTACGGGGCTCCGGACAACACCAACGTCCAGCTGCTCTGGTACCGCTCGGACCTCGTGCCCACGCCGCCGAAGACGTGGGACGAGATGATCTCCATGGCCGAGGCGCTGGTGGCGGAGGGGAAGCCCGGCCGGATCGTCGCGCAGGGCAAGCAGTACGAAGGGCTCGTCGTGCTGTACAACACCCTCGTCAACTCGAACGGCGGCACGATCCTCGACGAGAACGGCACCAAGGCCATCGTCGACGACAAGGCCGTGGAAGCGTTGGCGGCGCTGAAGAAGCTCGCGACGTCGAAGGCGATCGACCCGTCGTTCTCCAACGCGGCCGAGGACAACGCGCGCCTCGCCATGGAGAACGGCCAGGCGGCGTTCCAGCTCAACTGGCCGTACGTCTACGCGGCGGCGCAGAAGAAGCCGGACTTCGCGAAGAACTTCAAGTGGGCGCCGTACCCCGCGCTGAGCGGTGACCAGGCCAAGGTCACCGTCGGCGGGATCAACTACGCCGTCAGCAACTACTCCACGCACCCGAACGAGTCGTTCGACGCCGTGACGTGCCTGCGCAGTGCGGAGAGCCAGAAGCTCGCCGCGCTCAAGGACGGTGTGCCGCCGACCATCCGGTCCGTCTACGACGAACCCGAGATGGCCGAGGCGTACCCGATGCGCGACGACATCAAGAAGACGCTGGAGAACGCGAGCGCGCGGCCGAGCACGCCCGCGTACCAGAACGTGTCGACGGTGATCTCCACGATCCTGTCGCCGCCCGCGAGCATCGACCCGCAGGCGACGGCGGACCGGTTGCGCAAGGAACTGCAGGACGCTCTCGACTCGAAGGGGGTGCTGCCGTGAGCCAGACGACCACCGAGGACACGGCGACAGCCGGAGCATCACCGGCGGAACCCGTGTCCCCCAAGAAGAAGGCGGCGCTGAGCGAGGGCAAGAGGGCCGAGCGCAGGCTCGGCTGGCTGCTCTGCGCTCCCGCCGCCATCACCATGGTCGCGGTGACGGGCTGGCCGATCCTCTACTCGCTGCTGCTGTCGATGCAGAGGTTCGACCTGAAGTTCCCCGACCGGACCGAGTGGATCTGGTTCGACAACTACGTCACGGTGCTCAGCAGCCCGTACTGGTGGAACGCGGTGTGGGTGACGGTCGTGCTGACCGTCGTCACCGTCGCGATCGAACTGGTGCTGGGCATGTCGCTCGCGCTGATCATGCACCGGGCGCTCGTCGGCCGCGGCATCGTCCGCACGACGACGCTGATCCCGTACGGCATCGTCACGGTCGTGGCCGCGTTCTCCTGGCGCTTCGCCTGGACGCCCGGCACCGGCTACCTCGCCGAGGCGCTCGGCGGCGACCCGGTGCTGACGGAGAAGGTCCCCGCGCTCATCGTCGTGAGCATCGCGGAGATCTGGAAGACCACGCCGTTCATGGCCCTGCTGCTCATGGCCGGTCTGGCACTCGTGCCGGACGACCTGCTCAAGGCCGCCGCGATGGACGGCGCCAGCGGGTGGCAGCGGTTCATCAGGATCACCGTGCCGATCATGAAGCCGGCGATCCTGGTGGCGTTGCTGTTCCGCACGCTCGACGCGTTCCGCATCTTCGACAACCTCTTCGTGCTCACCGCGGGCTCGCAGGGCACGTCGTCGGTGTCGATGCTGACTTACAACAACCTCATCAAGGGCTTGAACCTCGGTATCGGATCGACCATGTCCGTGCTGATCTTCATCATGGTCGCGATCATCGCGTTCGTGTTCATCAAGCTCTTCGGCACCGCTGCCCCCGGCAGCGACGACGGGGGGAAGCGCTGATGGCAGGCATCGGAGGAGCTGAGACCACCGGCAAGAAGGTCGGCTGGGGCGTCCTCAACGCGGTCGTCGTGATCTACGCGCTGTTCCCGGTGCTGTGGATCGTGTCGCTGTCGTTCAAGTCGTCGGCGACGCTGGCCGACGGCAACTTCATCCCGCGCGAGTGGAGCCTCGAGAACTACCAGAACATCTTCTCGACGTCCGAGTTCACGCGGGCTCTGGTCAACTCCATCGGCATCGCGATCATCGCGACCGCGATCGCCGTGGTGTTCGGCACGATGGCCGCCTACGCCATCGCCAGGCTGGACTTCCCCGGCAAGAACCTGCTGGTGGGCGTCTCGCTGCTGATCGCGATGTTCCCGCAGGTCTCGCTGGTGTCGCCGTTGTTCGAGATCGAGCGCTCGCTCGGCCTCTTCGACACGTGGCCCGGCCTGATCCTGCCGTACATCACGTTCGCGCTGCCGCTCGCGATCTACACCCTGTCGGCGTTCTTCCGCGAGATCCCCTGGGAGCTCGAGAAGGCGGCGAAGATGGACGGTGCGACGCCGGGGCAGGCGTTCCGTCGCGTCATCGCGCCGCTGGCCGCGCCGGGCGTGTTCACGACGGCGATCCTGGTGTTCATCTTCTGCTGGAACGACTTCCTGTTCGCGATCTCGCTCACCTCGACCGAGCAGTCGCGGACCGTGCCGGTGGCGCTGTCGTTCTTCACCGGCAGCTCGCAGTTCGAGGACCCGGCCGGGTCGATCGCGGCGGCCGCCGTCGTGATCACCATCCCGATCATCCTCTTCGTGTTGTTCTTCCAGCGCCGGATCGTCGCCGGCCTGACCTCCGGCGCCGTCAAGGGGTGAGCTGAACCAATGGCAGAGATCGTTCTGGACAAGGTGACCAAGAGGTACCCCGACGGTGCTTTGGCCGTGCAGGAGGTCAACCTGGAGATCGCCGACGGCGAGTTCATCATCCTGGTCGGACCGTCCGGCTGCGGGAAGTCCACCACGCTCAACATGATCGCGGGCCTGGAGGACATCACCGACGGCGAGCTGCGCATCGGCGGGCAGCGCGTCAACGAGAAGGCGCCCAAGGACCGCGACATCGCGATGGTGTTCCAGTCCTACGCCCTCTACCCGCACATGACGGTGAAGGAGAACATGGCCTTCCCGTTGCGGCTGGCCAAGGTCGACAACGCCACCGTCGAGAAGAAGGTCAAGGAGGCCGCGGAGATCCTCGACCTCTCGCAGCACCTCGACCGCAAACCGTCCAACCTGTCCGGTGGCCAGCGGCAGCGCGTGGCCATGGGCCGCGCGATCGTGCGCAGCCCCAAGGCGTTCCTCATGGACGAGCCGCTGTCCAACCTGGACGCCAAGCTGCGCGTGCAGATGCGCACCTCGGTGTCGCGCCTGCAGAAGCAGCTCGGCACGACGACGGTGTACGTGACGCACGACCAGACCGAGGCGATGACCCTCGGCGACCGGGTCGTCGTCATGCGCGGCGGTGTCGTGCAGCAGATCGGCGCGCCGCAGTTCCTCTACGACCAGCCGGCCAACCTCTTCGTCGCGGGCTTCATCGGCTCGCCGTCGATGAACTTCGTGCCGGCGACGCTGGAGAACGGCGCGCTGCGGTCGGTGATCGGGGACGTGACGCTGACGGACCGGGTGCGCCGGCTGGTCGAGGCGGCGGAGGCTCCCCGCGAGGTGATCCTGGGCATCCGCCCCGAGCACTTCGAGGACGCGGCGCTGGTCGAGCCGGCGAAGCTGTCGTCCGGCGGGAAGTTCACGTCCCAGGTGGACGTCCTCGAGTCGATGGGTTCCGACAAGTACGCCTACTTCAACCTCACCGGTGAGCAGGCGGCCTCGGCGGAGCTGCAGGAGCTCGCGGCGGACGCGGGGTCGGACGACGTGCCGGGTGACGGCATCTCGCTGGTCACGCGTCTGTCGTCGGCGTCGGCCGCCGTCGAGGGCGGCTCGTCGGACATCTGGTTCGACGCGGACAAGGTGCAGTTGTTCGACCCGTCGAGCGGAAAGAACCTGACCTACACGGAACGGTGAATCCTCGTCGGTGAACGGGCCGTCCTCCCTCGGGAGGGCGGCCCGTTTTTGTCACTCGATCGGATTAGGGCCAAAGCCTCCGGTCCAGGTGGGCCGATCAGTCGGGGCCAACTGCCGGGCCGAACTCGGTGCGCCATTGGGCGCTCGGCAGCGTCATCTCGACGAAACCAGGTATTCCGCCGGTTCGTTTCGTCCGCACGCTTGTCGAAGGCGGGTACGGGGCCACAGGGGGGTTCCGGAACCGCTGCCGAGTGAGGAAAGAGAGCGTGCAATGGGGATCCTGGACGGCAAAGCGGTCGTCATCACGGGGGCCGGCCGAGGACTCGGCGAAGCCTACGCGATGCACGCGGCCCTCGCGGGCGCGTCGGTGGTGGTCAACGACAACGATGGTGACCTGGCGGAACGGGTCGCGGAGCACATCAGGGGCTACGGCGGCCGCGCCGTCGCCTCGAACCACACGGTCGCCGACCCGAGCGAGGCGGCCAAGATCGTGGACCTGTGCGTCGACGAGTTCGGCCGCGTCGACGGCCTCGTGAACAACGCGGGGCTGAACTACGAGACCGCGCCGTGGGACGACGACCCCGAGACCATCAAGCACGTGGTCGAGGTGAACGTCCTCGGCGTCATCTACGTCGGAATCGCGGCCATGCGAGCGATGCGCGCGAACGGCGGCGGCTCGATCATCAACATTTCTTCCGGCGCCTCTTTTGGTCAGCGCAAGCTCGCCACCTATTCGGCGACCAAGGGCGCCGTGGCGTCGTTGAGCTACTCCTGGGCCCTCGACCTCGAGTCGGAAGGCATCCGCGTGAACGCCGTGTGCCCCGTCGCGCACACGCGGATGGTGTGGAAGTCGGAGCGTTCCCTGCGCGCCATCCCGGCGGACCGCACGCCGGGCAAGGTGGCGCCGCTGGTGCTGTTCCTGCTGTCCGACCGCGCCGAGGGCATCACCGGCCAGGTCATCCGCTGCAACGGCCGTCAGCTCCACATCGTGGGGCAGCCGTACTTCAAGCAACCGATCCTGGAGAGCGACAACTGGGACACGGCTTCCGTGGAGCGGGCGTTCACGGGCGTGCTGCAGGCGCACCTCGAACCGTACGGGTTGGAGAAGAGGATGCCTCCCCGGCTCCGTGCGCTGGTGGAGCCCTCGCAGACCGCCTGAGCCCGCAAGGGGAAAGGGGAGGCGTCGCCACGCCCTGGGCGGCGCCTCCCGTTCCGCTGTGGCGGATGGAAGTGTTGCCAGAACGACCCGGCATGGTGACACTTCTATCCATGAATGCCTTCGAGGCGTTGCCGAACACCTTCACCACGGGCCAGGCGAACAAGGCAGGCCTGCACTTCCGCCGCCTCTACCGGCTTCGCGACGAGGGTGACCTGCTGGAACTCTCCCGGGGCGTGTTCCGCAAGGCCGAGGCACCGGCGCCGACGTGGCCGGATCTGCTGGCGGTGTCGATGCGCGTGCCGTCCGCAGTCGTGTGCTGTGTGTCAGCCGCCGAGGTTCACGACCTCACCGACGAGATCCCTCGTGAGGTCCAGATCGCGGTTCCGCGTGGCAACCGACCTCCGCGCATCGGCTACCCGCCGACCGAGGTCTTCCGCTTCAGCACCTTCGAGCTCGGGATCACCGAGGTGGAGGCCGCTCCGGGTGAGGACGTGCGCATTTACGGTCCAGAAAGAACGGTCGTAGACCTGATGAGACTCCGAGGCAGGCTCGGTGAGCCGCTCGCCCTGTCCGCGCTCCGCCGGTACCTGTCGCGGCGCGGCGCACGTCCAGGAGAGGTGCTCGCGCTCGCCGGAAAGCTCGGAGTCCTGGGGGCGGTCCGTGCCGCAGTGGACGCGGTGATCGCGGAATGAGCCGACCGACCAAAGCCACGCCCGCCGGTCGCGCCTACCTGGACCTGCAGAACCAGGCGCGCAGGGAGCGACATCCGACCCAGGAACTGCAGACGCTGTACGTGCTGGAGCGATGGCTCGCTCGCCTGGCCGCATCCCCACACGCGCGTGACTTCGTGCTGAAGGGCGGAATGCTCCTCGCCGTCTTCGACGCCCGGCGGCCCACCGCCGACGCCGACCTGCTTGCCAGAAACCTCGCCAACGACGAGGCGTCCGTGGTCGCGCGCGTCGTCGAGGTGGCCGACGCCGAACTCGACGAGGACGATGGTGTCGAGTTCCTCGTCGACACGGTCACGGCGCAGTCGATCCGCGAGGACAACCTCTACGCGGGTGTGCGGATCACCATGGACTGCCGGATCGCCGCAGCGCGCGTCAAGCTCAAGTTGGACGTCAACTTCGGCGACCCGGTCACGCCGGCGCCCCAGTTGCTCGAGCTGCCTTCGCAGCGGCCGGGCGTTGCGCCGATCGCCGTGCTCGGATATCCGATCGAGACGGTCCTCGCGGAGAAGACCAGCACGGCGCTCGCGCTCGGGGAGGCGAATACGAGGGTCCGCGACTACGCCGATCTCTACACGCTGACCGGCCGACACGCCGTGTGCTGCGAGTCGGCTCGATCGGCTCTGGAGGCGACCGCTCGGCATCGTGCCGTTGATCTGCGGCCGTTGTCCGAGGCGATCGGAGACCTGGTGGCGTTGCGGCAGCGGGCTTATGCGGCGTTCAAGAAGCGTCTCGGACCGGACGGCGACCACCTGCCCGACGACTTCGGGGAAGTCGTGGCCGCCGTGATCGAGTTCGTGGACCCGCTGACCGGCGAAATTCCGCGGGACGCGTGGGATCCGGCCGCCCGCAGGTGGCTGTGAGCCGTCACCTCCAGGCCGGGTATGCCGGTGCCACCTCCGCGTACCGTTCGCCCCAGTTCGGCAGGGCGTCGTGGTGAAATGCGCGGCTCGACGTGGTCACGGAGAGTTGTATGGCTAGCAGGGCGTGCAAGCGCAGGTGGATATGCGTACCGGGTGACGTTTTCGCACGTCACACGGATGGCTGCCGACATCGTCGATGCCGCCTGTCACCATCGGGACATGGCCGAACGTAGACCCAGAGTCACCGACTGGCGACTCGTCGTGCAGTCCCGGCTGGACCGGGTCCGCGCGGATCTGGCTGCGCTCGGACCGTCCGACCCGATCGATCCCGAGGGCGACGTGTGGCGCCGCACCGCCGAGGAACAGGCGGCGGTGGTGGAGGCGATGCTGAGCGACCGCGAGCCGTGGTGGCGCATGGTGCCGTCGTGGTGGTCGGGCTGGTACATCGAACGGGCCTGGCGCGCCCTGCACGAGGCCGAGGTGGCGACGATCTCCGCGGAGCGCGGGTTCCTCGGCCGGCTGCCGGGTCTTCAGGCGCGTGTGGCGCAGTACCTGGACGACGACGATCCGCGCCGCCGCGCCCTGGAGTCGTTGCGGCCGGGGCAGTTCACGCCCGCGGTGGAGCGCGCGATCGTCGTGGACGCGCTGCGGGCCGCCTACGACAACTCGGACTTCGCGCACGCGGGCTCGCGGGCGTTGCGCAACAAGCTGATCGCCGCGTCGCTCGTCCTGTTCGTGATCAACACGGTGCTGGGCGTCGTCGGCATCGTGCGGCCGGGCATCATCCCGCTCTGCGTCGACCCGAAGGAGAACGCGCTGCCCACGGTCTGTCCCGGCGGGACCGCCAAGGCGTCCGGTGTGGACGTCTGGCTGGTGCAGGTGCTCGGGGCGTTCGGCGCGGTGCTGGCCGCCGTGGTGCTGCTCCTGCGCCGGCGGCCGTCGCTCTCGCCGTACGTGATGATCGGCTACCAGGCCCTGATCAAGATCATGCTCGGCGCGGCACTGGCGGTGGTCGGCATCCTGGCGCTGGGAGCGGGCGTGACGAGCGGGCTGATCGGCATCCCGTCGGCCGCGGCGCTGCTGCTGTGGGCGGTCATCTTCGGGTACGCGCAGCAGATCGGCACCCGGTTGCTCGACAAGTACACCGACGAGGTCCTGGACCAGGCGCGGCCGCTGCCGGAAGCGGACGGGCCGCGGGTAGCACCGCGCTGAGCCACCTGCCGTCGGTCGCGCCCGCCACACCGCTTGACCGACCCGTTCGCCGCTTGACCCCGTCCAGCCGGGCTTCACCGGTCCGAACGCGCCACCCTCACGGGCACGCCGGCGGTGAAGCGATCACCCGCGGCGCGGGTGCGACTGGGTCTCCTCCCGCACCGCGTTGATCACCTCGGCGTCCCACCGGTGCGTCCTGATCAGCCGGTACCGCTCCGCCGCCACCCACATGTAGGCCTCGGTCTCGGTGCGGTCCCCGACCATGTCCGCCTGCCGGAGCATCGCGACGACGGGCTTGTACTCGTCGGCGTACCACCGCCGCGCGATCTCCTGCCGGTCCAGGAACGACCCGGTGTCCTGCATCAGCCGGAACCCCCACGCCTCGACGTGCTCGCCGAGCTCGGCGTAGTCCCAGGGATCCGACAGCACGACCGCCGCACGAGCCTCGCCGCTCAACGGCACGCGGTCCAGGAACAGCCGCCGGTAGTCCTTCACGATCAGGTCGCCGCGGTACCGGATGCCGGAGGAGTTGATCCGCGTGACCACCTGCGTCACGTAGGCGTCGATCACCGACAGGCCCAGCGCGTGCGCGACGGACACCCGGTGGTGGCCGTCGACGATGAAGTGCAGCTCGCCGACGCGGTAGACCTCGATCGGCGGCACGCTCTCGCCCCTGCGGGCGGCCAGGGCCAGGCGCTGCCAGCGTTCGCGCACCCGGCCGGAGGTCGGGCGGAAGCGGCGGTCGAAGTCGCGGGTGCGGTCGACGCTGCCCACGATCGAGTCCAGGCGGATCGACTGGAGACCCAGGCGCTTCTCGGACACCATGCCGAGGGCGTCCACGACCTCGTGGAACGGCAGCATGATGTTCACGTCGTCGGGCTCGCGGCGCAGCCAGGCCGCGAGGCGCGACATCACCTGGCGGCGGCGGGCCCGCAGGAAGTCGTTCTCGGCGTCGGCGACGGGGAAACCGGTGTCACGTCTCATCGCGACCTCCCGAGATGTCCAGCAGCTTCTGCGGAACCACGTTGATCACGCGGGTGGAGCCCAGCTCGCGGTCCGGCCGCGGCACGCCGTGCGGGTGGATGTGGCCGTGCAGCATCAACGACGGCTGCAACCGCGAGACCAGCCCGCGGAAGCACTCGAACCCGCGGTGCGGCGCGTCGGGTTCGTCGCCGCAGCCCAACGGCGGCGAGTGGGTCAGCAGCACGTCCACGCCACGTCCGTCCCGCAGCCTGCGCCACGCCGCCAGCCGGGACACCCGGCGGGCTCGGCGGGCCTGCTGCCGTTCCGTCCACTGGTTCGGGCCCTTGTTGTAGCGGATCGAACCACCGAGGCCCGCGATGCGCAGGCCGGCGACGTCGACCACGCGTTCGTCCGCGTTCACCGCACCGGCCGGGCCCGGCCAGCGCACCGGCACTCCCGCCTTGGTCCACAGGCCGCGCACGTTCGAGTAGCCGGACAGGTCGACGTCGTGGTTGCCGGGCACGAACACCAGCGGTTTCTCCAGCGCGTTGGCCAGGAACTCCAGGTAGTCGAAGGGCAGGTCACCCGCCGCCAGCACCAGGTCCACGTCGTGGGCCTGCACCTGCGCCGTCCACAGCTGTTCGACGACCTCGTCCGCCACCGCGAGCACCCGAACCATCCCCGCAGCGTAATGAGGTTCCGCCCGGATGACGCGGGACAGTTCGCCCACTAGCGTCGGGGGTGTGCTTGCCGAGCTGTTCGCCGCGGCCGCCGAGGTGTGCCGCGACCGCAGTCCGCTCACCCACCGGCTCCTCGACGACGCCGCGGACGACCTCAGACGCGGCGGCGTCACCGCGAGGGTGATGGCGGGCTCCGAACGCGACCGCGAGGGCACCGTGCCCGGACTGCGGTTCGCGGGCGCCGTGCACCGGCTCGTGCTCGAAGGACGCGCGCAGGGCCTCGCGAGGCACTACCCGACGGTCGGCGGCCGGCCGGACCTGCCGACGTTGTGGCGGGACGCGCTGCCGGTCCTGGAGGACCACGTCGACCTGGTGAGGCAGCAGGTCCAGGCCACGGTCGTGCAGACCAACGAACCCGGCCGCAGCGCGCCCCTCTACGGCGGGCTGCTGGTCGCCGCGCAGGAGGCGGCGAAGGCGGCCGGCCGGACCGTGCCGTTCTGCGTGCGGCTGCTGGAGGTCGGGGCGAGCGGCGGGCTCAACCTGCGCCCGCACCGCGTCGGCTACCGGCTGGAGGACACCGTCCTCGGCGACCGGGACAGTCCCCTCGTCCTCGACCCGGAGTGGACGGGCAGGCCGCCCGCCGACCTCACCCACCGGCTGCGCGTCGTCGGCAGGGCCGGCTGCGACCTGCACCCGGTCGACGTGTCCACTGAGGACGGACGGCTGCACCTGAGCTCGTTCGTCTGGGCGGACCAGCTGCCGCGGTGGGACCGGCTGCGCGCCGCGCTCGACCTCGCCGCCACCGACCCCGTCGAGGTCGAGCGGTCAGCGGGACCGGAGTGGCTCGCGGGACAGCTCGCCCGCGCCGAACGGGACGTGCTCACCGTCGTGTGGCATTCCGTGGTGTGGCAGTACGTCTCGCCCGCCGACCGGGCGATGGGCCGTGCCGTGCTGGCGGACGCGGCGATGCGGGCGACGCCCACGACACCGTTGGCACTGCTGGTCTTCGAACCCCGCAGGGCCGACGACGGCTACCGGTTCGAGCTGCTGCTCAAGCTCTGGCCGGCCGGGATCTCGCTGAACCTGGGCCACGGCGCTGGCCACGGCACGCCGTTCACCTGGAGCGTCACCCCGTGGGAGTGACCACCGGGTTCACCACGAACCGGCCGTCCTGCACCTCGACGGGCAGCCGGAACTCCGCGCGGGTGCCGGCGTGCGTGTACTCGACGACGACGGCGCCGTCGCGGTAGAAACCGCGCTCCACCTGAGCTGACCGCAGGTGCTCGACGGTCGACTTCGCGACGTCCTCGCCGCCGAGCGCCAGCATCGGTTGCAACCGGTGGAAGTCGTGCGCGCGCAACGCGTCCGTCACCTCCGCGGCCAGCGCGTCCGGTGAGTCCTCACCCGGTTCCGGCCAGGCGGCGATCGACACGAAGACCATCAGCAGCCAGCCGACGGCGAACACCATGATCCAGAAGCGGATGTTGGTCAGCCGGCGGCGCACGTCAGGGCGTTCCGCTGATCAGCACGAAGACGGTGGTGATCCAGCAGAGCAGGAACGCGAGCATCCAGAAGCGGATGTTGGTGAGCAGTCTGGTCATGACGAACCTCTTCTACAACGGCAAAGCGAACGAAACCGGGACTACAGCCAGCGATTCCGGCGCAATATTCGGTAGAGGGTCAGACAGGCCACGAGGACCAGGCTCATGATCAGGGGGTAGCCGAACTTCCACTTCAGCTCGGGCATGTAGTCGAAGTTCATGCCGTACACGCCGACGACCATGGTGGGCACGGAGATGATCGCGACCCACGAGGTGATCTTGCGCATGTCGGTGTTCTGCTGCAGCGTGATCTTCGCGAGCGTCGCGTCGACCAGCGTGGTCAGCAGCTCGTCGAACGCGGTGACGCGCTCGGAGACCTCGGTGAGGTGGTCGTCGACGTCGCGGAAGAACGCCCGCACCTGCTCGGGGATGAGCGGCGTGTAGCCCTCCGCCAGGCGGCGCAACGGGTTCGCGAGCGGCATGACCGCGCGGCGCAGCTCCACGACCTCGCGCTTGAACATGTAGATCTGCTCCGCGCTCACCTCGGTGCGCGGCGCGAAGACCCGTTCCTCCATGCGGTCGATGTCGTCCTCGATGTGGTCGGTGACCTCGAGGTAGTTGTCGACCACCTGGTCGGCGATCGCGTGCATCACCGCGGCGGGGCCGATCTCCAGGCGCTCCGGGTCGGCCTCCAGCACGTGGCGCAGCTTCGACAGGCCGGAGTGGTTGCCGTGCCGCACCGTGATGACGAAGTCCTTGCCCAGGAACACCATGATCTCGCCGGACTCGACGATCTCGTTGGCGGTGTCGGGGTGCTCGTTGGTCACGTAGCGGACGGTCTTGAAGACCATGAAGAGCGTGTTGTCGTACCGCTCCAGCTTCGGGCGCTGGTGCGCGTGCACCGCGTCCTCGACGGCGAGCTCGTGCAGGCCGAACGTCTCGGCGATGCCCTCGATCTGCTCCGCGTCCGGCTCGTGCAGGCCGATCCAGACGAACCCGTCCTTGCGCTTGCGCACTTCTTTGACGGCGTCGGTGTGCGTCCACCGGCCGGGCAAGCGCTTGCCGTCCACGTACACGGCGCAGTCGACGACGTAGGCCGACAGCGGGACGGGGACGTGCGGGACGTGCCCTGCGGGGCCGCGCTGGTTTCCTCGTCCGCGGATCGAGGGCAGGCTGGGCATGGTGAGTTCCTCCAGGTACACACGCCGGCGTGGAAGTGCGAAAGCACGACGGGCGCCCTGACCGAGAACTCGAACGTTCCAGAAGGAACTAGAAGATCACCTCGGTGAGGACGCGCTTGGTACTGGCAGGGTGGGGGTCCTTGCTCATTTAGGGGTCCTCACCTCCTCGGGGCGAAGTCACTGGTGGTGGAAATCCTCACACACCGGTTGCCGAGGGTACTCCCTCCGTGTGAAGACTGTCTCCCCACCCGGGACGGATCTCGATCACACGTAGTTGGAGGCGCGGTGCAGTTCGGTCGGTACTACGAGGAGTTCGAGGTCGGCGCTGTCTACAAGCACTGGCCCGGCAAGACGGTGACGGAGTACGACGACCACCTGTTCTGCCTGCTCACCATGAATCACCACCCGCTCCACATGGACGTGAACTACGCGGAGAACACGACCGACTTCGGCAAGAACGTCGTCGTCGGCAACTACATCTACTCGCTGCTGCTGGGCATGTCCGTGCCCGACGTCTCCGGCAAGGCCATAGCGAACCTCGAGATCGAGTCGCTGCGGCACGTGAAGCCGACGTTCCACGGCGACACGATCTACGGTGAGACCGAGGTGCTCGACAAGACGCCGTCCAAGTCCAAGGACGACAGGGGCGTGGTCTACGTGGAGACTCGCGGCTACAAGCAGGACGGCACGGTCGTGTGCATCTTCAGGCGCAAGGTCATGGTGCCGAAGCAGTCCTACGGCGAGGCCCGCGGTGGCGAGCAGCCGGGACGCCCTGAACCTCTGTCCGACTGATTGTGGGGAAGTGACGTGACGTCTCTGGACCTGGCACAGCAACGTCTGCGTGCGTTCGCGGAGGAGGCGTCCGGCGTCTCCCCGCTCTACGAGCACCTCGCGTCGCGTGCCGCCGAGGATCCGGAGGTCGCCGACCTGCTGACCGCCGCCGGTGAGGACGACGCCACGGGCGAGCTCCTCCTGGCGGCGGCGCACCGGCTCGTGCAGGCCGAGCCGTTCCACCGGCTCTCGAACTACTACCCCTCGCTCGGCGGCACCTACGGCGCCGACGAGAACACCTGGCCGTTGTTCCGCGACTTCCTGCTGGAGCGCGGCGACCGCGTGAGAGCGCTCGTCGGCTCGCAGGTGATCCAGACCAACGAGGTGCGGCGCGCGGCCCTGCTCTACCCGGCGGTCGCCGCCGCGGCGAAGCAGGCGGGCGGGCCCATCGGGCTCGTGGAGGTCGCGACGACCGCGGGCCTGCTGCTCGGCCTCGACCAGTACTCGTACCGCTACCAGACCGCCGAGGCCGGCCAGGTCGTCGCCGGGCCCGCCAAGGCCGCGCTGGGCCTGCACTGCGCGCTGGAGCTCGCGCCGGGCGCCGTGCTGCCGAAGCTGCCCAAGACCGTCAAGGTGGCCGCGAAGGCGGGCATCGGCGTGGCGCCCGCCGACCTGACCGACGAGGACGCGTACGCGTGGCTGGAGGCGTGCGTCTGGGCGGACCAGCCGGAGAAGCTCCGCCTGTTCGGGGTGGCGTGCGGGGTGCTGCGCAAGAACCCGCCGCGCCTCGTCGCGGGCGACCCGGTCGCGGACCTCGCCAAGGCGGTCGAGCCGATCGACGCGCCGATCGTCGTCATCTCGAGTGGTTCTGGACTGGACCTCGTGCCCGCTTTGTCTGCTTTGGGCAGGTCAGCGTGGTGGGCGGCGCACGAGGACGGTGAGCTCCGGTTGGTCCAAGTGCGTGAATCCGAGGTCTCGACGACCACTCTCGCCACGACCGAGGCCCACGGGCAACGTCTCGTTTGGCGGTGAGGGCCTGACCCCGTTCGCGTGAACCCTGATCAGGCCTTTGGCAGGACGCCCCACCCGGAGAGCGTTTCCACAAGGCCCTCGGTCGTCTCGAGTGTGGCCAACGTCGCACTGTCGACCCAAGCGACATCCGATGCGTCGTCGCCCGCTCGGAGCACACCCGACGTGACCTGGCATTCGTAGTCGAAGATCGCGAAAACCCCGTTCGGGGCCGGTCGCTCCACGTTGCCGACGAGCCGCCCGACGGTGACGGAGAGTCCCGTCTCCTCAGCGACTTCCCTAGTCACGGCAGCACCGTCCGCCTCTCCAGACTCCACTCGTCCACCTGGGATGGACCACATGCCTTCACCAGGCGGATTGGCGCGTCGCACGAGCAGGAGTCGCCCGTTCGAGTCATGCACGATCGCTCCGACACAACGGATGGTGCGTTCATTGCGGGCCGTCACGATCACGAAGCGTAGTCACACCGGAACGGCGGTGCTGTCCGTTGCCCCGGCTGCGGTACAAATCTCCCAAGGTGCTGAATCGTGCTGTACAACGGTCACGAACGGCGCCAAACGGGTGCGACGCGGACGGGGTGGACACCGTGAACTTGAAGAAGATTCTCACTTTCGCTGGAATCGCCTTGCTGCTCTTCTTCCTCATCGCGGAGCCCCAGCAGGCGGCCCAGCTGGTGACCAACATCCTCAACTCGCTGCGAACTGCGGCTGAGGCCCTGATCACCTTCGTGCGACAATTGTTCTAGTCCCCGGTGGCGAACCGGGGCAGGGACAGGGCACTGGCTGGCACCAGAAAGGGCTGGTAGCGCATGTTCGCACCACGTGATCCGGACGACTACCTGCTGTCGAGCGAGCGTCGGGTCATCCGGGTGCGCAGGCACTGGTCCTACCTGATCTGGGACGTCCTGGAGGCGGCGGCACTGCTCGCCGGCTTCATGATGATCTCGTACCTCGCCCCGGCCGACGCCGGGCTGATCCAGAACCTGCTGTGGTACGGGGCGTTGATCGTCCTGCTGCGGCTCTCGTACTTCATCATCGAGTGGTGGGTCGAGCGCATCGTCGTGACCGACAAGCGGTTCATGCTGACGTCGGGCGTCTTCGAGACCAAGGTCGCGATGATGCCCATCAGCAAGGTCACCGACCTCACCTACGAGCGCACCGTCGGCGGACGCATGTTCGGCTACGGCACGCTCATCGTGGAGTCGGCGGGTCAGATCCAGGCGCTGAACCGCCTGGAGTTCCTGCCGGACCCCGAAGAGGTGTACGACGCCATCTCGGAGCTGACCTTCGGCGACAAGAAGGCGCAGGCCGAACGCTTCTCGATGATCAAGGCGCAGCGGGCCGCGCGCGGCAAGAAGATGGTCCCGTAGCGGAGCCCGGTTGCCACGTCGTCCACACTGGACGACGTGGTCATCGATCTGCACACCCATTCGTCCGAGTCCGACGGCACCGACAGTCCAGCGGATCTGGTGAGAGCCGCGGCGCTGGCCGGGCTCGACGCGGTGGCGATCACGGACCACGACACCGCCGCCGGCTGGGCGGAGGCCGAGGCGGCACTGCCCCCCGGCCTGCGGCTCGTCCGCGGAGCGGAACTGTCGTGCTCGTCGGCTGACGGCTACGGCCGCACCATCACCGTTCATCTCCTGGCGTACCTCTACGACCCGACGCACGCCATGTTGATGAAGGAGCAGTCCCGCCTGCGCGAGGAGCGGCGGCACCGGCTGCAGAAGATGGCCGAGATGATGCAGGCCGACGGCTTCCCGATCGACCCGGTCGACCTGATGTCCCGCCTGCCGTTCGACGCGCCGGCCGGACGCCCGCACCTCGCCCAGGCGCTGATCCGCGCCGGCGTCGTGTCGTCCGTCGATGAGGCGTTCGCAACGTTCCTGACCGGCGGCCAGTACTACGTGGGCCGCACGGACACGCCCGTCGAGCGCGCGATCGAGATGATCACCGAGGCCGGCGGCGTCACCGTGCTCGCGCACCCGTTCGCCCGCTCCCGCGGCCCGGTCGTGGCGCCGTCCGTCCTGAGCTCGCTGGCCTCGCTGGGCCTGGCCGGCGTCGAGGTCGACCACCCGGACCACGACCTGGAGACCCGCGCCGCCCTGCGGTCGCTGGCCGCCGACCTCGGCCTGATCGTCACCGGGTCGAGTGACTACCACGGCACGAACAAGACGGTCCGGCTCGGCGCGGAGACGACGGCGCCCGAGATGCTGGATGCTCTGGCCGCGAGGGCGACGGGCGCCGAGATCCTCGTCGGAACATAGGCGGTGGCACCGTGTTCAACGTGCGGCTCTTCATCGAGGCCTCCATCACGCTGCTGGTGATCATGGACCCGCCCGGCACCGTGCCGGTCTTCCTGGGATTGGTCGGCCGCAAGTCGCGGGACGCGCGCAAACGCGCCGCGCGGCAGGGCGTGCTGGTGTCGTTCCTGGTGATCACGCTGTTCGCGGTGGCGGGCAACTCGATCCTCGCGTACATGCACATCGGCATCCCCGCCCTGCAGGGCGCGGGCGGGCTGCTGCTGTTGCTGATCGCGCTCGACCTGCTGACCGGCAAGGGCGCGACGAACCACCCCGAGGTCGAGGACGTCAACATCGCCCTCGTGCCCCTGGGCACGCCGCTGCTGGCCGGTCCGGGCGCCATCGCCGCGACGATCGTGTTCGTCCGCCAGGCCGACGGCGCCCTCGGCTCCTACCTGGCCCTGGCCGCGGCGATCGTGGCCGTGCACCTCGTGCTGCTGGGGACGCTGCGGTCCGCAGGTCTGCTGATCAAGGTGTTCAAGGAGAGCGGGATCCTGCTGATGGCCAAGATCGCCGGTCTGCTGCTCGCCGCGATCGCCGTGCAACTCGTGGCGTCGTCGGTGCAGGGGTTCATCACCTCCGGCGTCTAGCGCTCGATGTGCGCGCTGTCGCCGTCGATGATGATCGGGCGCTCGATCAGGCTCGGGTTCGCGACCATGTGCTCGATCCACCGGGCGCGGTCGTGTTCCAGCGCCGCGGGGTAGGCCGGTTCCTTCGTGCGCGCGATCTCCCACGGCTCTTTGCCGAGCTTGGTGAGGACGTCGTCGAGCTCCTCCGCCGTGGGGGCGTCGTCGAGGTAGCGCCGTTCGGTGTAGTCGACGCCTTCGTCGTCGAGGCGCTGCTTGGCGGCGCGGCTCTTCGAACAGCGGGGGTTGTGCCAGATCTCCATTTCCGGAATGTAGCGAGTTCGCGTCGGTCGTCCGGTCAACCGCCGGCGAACTCGCCGCCATCTGCGGAGCAGGGGCATCGAACACTGTCGGGGGTGCTGAGTAACTTGAACGGGGTGGAACAACTCGGCTTCGACTTCGGTGCGGCAGCACCCCGCCGGCTGGTGCGCGTCACGCCCGCGAAGCTCTCGACGTGGACGGACTGCCCGCGCCGCTACCGCATGGCGTACCTCGACCGCCCGTCGCCACCGCGGGGCGGAGCCTGGGCGCACAACACGCTCGGCGCCGTCGTCCACAACGCGCTGAAGGCCCTCTTCGACCTGCCCGCCGACCGCCGCACCCCCGACCAGGCCGTGGCGCTGGTGAACAGGCAGTGGAAGTCCGAGGGCTTCCGCGACGTCGACCAGGCCACCGAGTACCGCACGCGCGCCTGCGGCTGGGTCCACGAGTACGTCTCGGCGCTGGACGTCGACTTCGAGCCGCTGGGCGTCGAACGCTGGGTGTCGTCCCCGACCGAGCGCATCGTCGCCGAGGGCCGGGTCGACCGCATCGACTTCCGCGACGGCGAACTGGTGATCGTCGACTACAAGACCGGCCGCCACGTCCTGACCTCCGACGACGCCCGAGGCTCCCAGGCACTGGCGCTGTACGCCCTGGCTGCCCGCCGGACGCTGCGCAAGCCGTGCCGCCGAGTCGAGCTGCACCACCTGCCGTCCGGCTCGGTCGCGGTCTGGGAGCACACGGAGGAGTCGCTCGCCAGGCACGTCCGCCGCGCCGAGGAGGCCGCCGACGAGATCGACCTGGCGTCGGAGACGCTGAAGGCGGGCGGCGACCAGGAGGTCCTGTTCCCGCCGGTCACGGGCCGGCAGTGCCAGTGGTGCGACTTCCGCCGCAGCTGCCCGGAGGGCCAGGCCGCCGCGCCCTCCCTCGAACCGTGGGACCTGCTGGCTCCCTAGTGTTCAGGGCAGCCGTCGGTAGGGTGGCACGCGTGGAAGTGGAAGCAGCGAAGCGGCAGTCGCGGACCTACGGAATCCTGCGCGCCGTGAGCGGCGTGCTGGCGGTGGGCCTGGTGCTGCTGGCACTGGGCAACATCGGCGTCCAGTTCTACGCGAACTCCCGCGACCTCCCCGGCCCCGGCACGCTCTCGGTCGTCGCCCACGTCGTGGCCGCGGTGGTGGCGGTGGGCCTGCAGATCGTGGCGGACCGGTACGCGGACTGGCGGGCGCCGGTCTCGTCGTTCGCCGTGCTGGTGGCGGCCGGCCTGACCCTGTGGTTCTTCTGGTGGGCCTAGCGTTCGCGTCAGCGCTGAGCTGACCGGCTGACTCACCCTTCCGTCGCGCCCCTCCGTCACCTACTGTGTGCTCTCGATCCGCTTGGGGAGGCGGATGGGGACCTCGTGGGGGAAGTCGATGGTCGTGGGGGATGTCGTTGGCGCGCGCCGGGAATCGGTCGCGTTGCCTCTTCCGGTGTTGCTGGTGCTGGCGGCGTTCGCGGCCGCCGTGGTCGCCCAGGGCGGGTACTACCTGCCGGGACGGGTGCTGTCGGGGCTGATGGTGGGCGCCGCCGTGGTGCTGGCGCGACCTCGTCCCGGGCTGCTCGCGGCATTCGGCGGGGCGTTCGCCGTGTGGGCCGTCGTGCGGGGGCTGCTCGAAGGCGACGTGCTGTCCGCGGTGCCGGCCGCGGCCGCTGCCGGGGTGTTCGTCGGGTCCGTTCTCGTTGTGGCGCAGGCTGATCGCGAGCAGCGGGAGATGCTCGGCACGGTCGTCACCGGGGTCGCCGCACTGGTCGGGCTGACCGGGTGGGTGGCCGTCGTGTTCCGCATCCCGTCGTGGACGACGGTCGCGGAGGGGTTGCTGCGCGCCGCGTCGACGTTGACCTACCCGAACGCCGCCGCCGCGGTGATGTCCGCGGCTGTGGTGCTGTCACTGGTGTTGCGGCCGTCGTTGCTCACGGCGGGCACGGGTTTTCTGCTGTGCACGGGAATCGGCGCGACGATGAGCCGCGCCGCCGTGATCGCGCTGGCGGCGGGCTTGCTGGTGCTGGGCCTGTGCTGGAGCTGGCAGAAGATGGCCGCCGCGGTCACGCCGCCGGTGCTCGGCGCGGTGGTCGCGCTGGCCGCGTTGCTGCCGTCGATGCGGGTCGCCGACGAACCGCGGCCGGTGCTCGCCGGTGCCGGACTGGTCGCGGGAGCGGCGGTGGCGCTGGGATTGCGCAGGCTGGGCCGGTTCGCCGTGCCGGTCGCGCTGCTGCTCGTGGCCGGTGGCGGGGTGGCGGCGTTCGCCTTCGCGGACCGGCTCGCCACGCGGGTGTCGTTCAGCTCACCGGACCGCGCCGGGGCCACCGGGGCGGCGCTGGAACTCGTGTCGCGCACGCCGTTGCTGGGCGTCGGGCCCGGAAACGGATCTTTTTTCTTCCAGCGGGGCAACGAAGGCACCCGCGTCATGCGTTACGTGCACAACGAGTACCTCCAGGTGCTCGTGGAGCTGGGGGCGGTCGGGCTGGTGCTGGTGCTGGCGGTCGTCGCCGCCGTGCTGCTCGGCCTGTGGCGGGGACGCGGGACCGGGCTGTGGCCGGGAGCGGTGGCGGCGGTCGTCGTCCTGCTGGTGCACAGCGGGTTCGACTTCCTGTGGCACCTGCCCGTCGTGCTCGTCGTCGCCGGTCTCTGCGCCGGTCTGGGGTTTCCGTCCACACGGGACGGAGTGGTTGAGGGGGTTGAGGGATGAAGAAGTTCTCCGGGGGCAAGACGCTGGCGGTCGTCGCCGTCGCGGGCGGCGCGGTCCTCGCGTCCATCGCGCCGGTCATGGCCGACGTGAGCGCGCAGTCGCCTTCGCTGGGCCTCGTCCGGGTCGAGACGCCCGTGAAGTGGAAGTCGCTGGGCGCCGTGCTCGAGGTTCCGGTGACGTACACGTGCCCGGTGGGCACCCAGTCGCCCTACCTCCAGGTGAACGTCACGCAGTCCGTGCTGGGCGGCATCGCGTCGGGCAACGCCTACCGCGACAACCTGAACTGCACGGGCGGCTTCGAGACCGTCACGCTCAACGTGACGGCGGAGAGCCGTTCGTTCAGCCTGCTCACGCCCGCCTTCGCGAAGGCGGACCTGCGCGGCTACCCGAACGTGAGCGCGCGCGACGAGCGCGAGGTCCGGGTCGGTCTGTAGTCAGGAGGTCAGCCAGGCTCGCCACGTCGGGAGCAGGGTGGCCATGAGCTCGTGCGGTGCTTCGGTGTTCGGGGAGTGCATCACGCCGGGGAGCACCGCGAAGTCGGCGTCCAGCCGCTCGGCCATGTCGCGCTGAGCGGCTGGGCTCCACGCGTCGTCCGAGTCGCCGCACACCACCAGGCACGGGGTGCCGGACGACCGCAGCGCGCGGGCCAGCTTCGCCACCTGGTCGGGTTCGTGGCGCAGACCGTTGCCCATGCCGAGCAACGCCGCGGCGGGCGACCTGAGGAACCGGGCGCGGTAGAAGTCCTTCAGCTCCTGCGGAAGCGCGGCCCACGCCGGGTTCTGCGACGACCGCAGCTCGTTCAGCTTCTGCGTGCCCTCGACGCCCTGCTCGGCCAGCACGTGCTCGCCGACCTCCAGCACCGTGCGGCGTTCACCGGCGGGCAGCTCCGCCGGACCCGACGACATGAGCGTCAGGCCGGCGACCGGGGCGCCCGCGAACACCGCGGCCCGCGCCACCAGACCACCGTAGGAGTGGCCCAGCAGCAGGACCTTGCGGCCGTCCGCGGCCATCTTCCCGATCAGCTCCGCGAGCACCGACCCCAGCGGTCCCGGCCGGTAGAGCGCCTCGTCGTCCGGGCCAGGCGAGTCCTGCTGGCCCGGCAGGTCGATCGCGACGACCTCGAAACCTGCGTCCGCGACGAGGTCGATGATCGGCGCGAAGTCCTCTTTGGACCCGGTGTAGCCGGGGACCAGCAGCACCGTCGTGCGCAACGCGTCGTCGCCCAGCGCGGGCGCGCGCAACGCGGCGATCGTGCCGTGACGGCCCGGGAGGTCGACGCGTTGCGCCCGGTGCGGGCTGATCTGCGAGTGCACGGAACGAACTATCGCAGCGCGACCAGGGTTTCGCCACGCTGCTCGAGCACGACGGGACCCGCTGTGGCGAGTTGCACAGGGCCCGTGTGGCCCTCGCGGTTCACCTTGATCGTGCCCACCACGGCACCGGTGGCCTGCTCGTACACCCGCAGACCCTCCTGCACCGGGATGACCGCGCGGCCCGCGAGCGTCGTACCGGCACCCAGCGCGCCGTCGGCGGTCCACAGTGGAGTGAGCGTGTCCTGCGACAGCGCGAACGTCTTCGAGCCGGAGAACCAGAAGACGTTCGTCTTCGTCGAGAACGTGCGCGCCACGTGGTTGGGCGGGTCGGTGAAGTCGGACGACGGGATGTCCAGCGGGACGTCGCTGACCTGCGCGCCGGTCTCCCCGTCGAACACGAGCAGCCGGGCCGGGTCGGGCACGGCGACCGCGACGAGCTTCTCCGTCACGGCCACGACCTGCGCGTTCTTCGCGCCGGTCAGGACGCTCGCGAACACCTTCGGCTCGTCGGACTTGTCCGGGTTCGGCTTGATGACCGACACCCGGTCGAAGGCGTCGTCGGGGCAGCGCTCGACCATCGCGAACCGGCCGGACGTCACCGCGACCGAACCGTAGGTGCAGCCGACGCGCGGCTGTTTGCCGGGGTTGACGATCGCGCGCAGGGCGCCGTACTCGAGCGACTTCACCAGGTCGTCGCGCCGGTAGACCTCGAGGTACTTCGACCCGGTCGTGATGAGGTGCGAGCCCTCGTTGAGCAGTGCCGTGCCCGGTTCCGCGTCGCCGTTGCGCTGAGCCCGCCGCTCGCCGGTCACGCCGTCGAGCGACGTGAGTTCCGAGCAGTTCGTGCCCTTCGAGTACAGGGCCATCGCGCGGCCCCAGCCCGAGCTCACCACGCACAGCGGCAGGTCGCGCGAGTACGTCCACCGCACGTCACCCGTCAGGGGGTCGCGGCCGTCGACCGCGCCGCCGTCGCCGGTGACGACCGTCGACGGCTTCTCCTCGCCGGTCTGCGGCGACGGCGTCAGCACGACCACGGGGGACTGCGTCGCGCCGCTCTTCGCGCGCCACACCTCGGCGAGCGACGGGGGCAGCGCTGTCACCTCGGGCAGCTGGTCCCACGACGACGGCCCGGTGACCGACGTCGTGGCACGAGCATCGCTGAACGCCCAGGTCAGGACGGACGCGAGCAGTGCGACGACGGCGATCACCGCGACCGCGACGAAGTCGGCGCGGGTGCGCCAGGACCGGGCGGGAGGGCGTTCCCCGACGGGCCCGTCATCGGACGCTGCTGCGTGCGCGGGCTCGTCGAGGACGTCCTCGACGTCGGTGACGTCGGAACCGGGGGACGACATGGTGATCAGTCTGCCGAAGGAGCGGCCTGTTCGGCAGAGGTTCGACGACGACGGCGCCGGCGCGGCTTGTCGGAGGCCTGCTTGTCGGCCGGCTCGGACGTGGCCGCCTCGGCCTGCTGACCCTCCTGCGTCACGCCGGCCCGGCTGCGCGTGCGCGACCGGGAGCGCTTCGGACGGGTCTCCTCGTTCGACTCCGGGGCCTGCTCGGCGCCACCGGGCCCGGAGCCCGTGCGACGACGGCGCTTGCGCTTGCCGGCGTCGAGGTTCTCCTCCTCCTCGGCGTCGAGACCTGCGCGGGTGCGGTGGCTCAGCGGCAGCCTGCCCGTCGAACCGGACGGGATGCCCAGGTCGTTGAACAGGTGCTCCGACGTGGAGTAGGTCTCGACCGGCAGCGGCTGGCCGAGGCCGAGCAGCTCGTCGACGACCTGCCAGCGGTGCGTCTCGTCCCAGTCGACGAACGTGATCGCGACACCCGTGCGCCCGGCGCGGCCCGTGCGTCCGATGCGGTGGACGTAGGTCTTCTCGTCCTCGGGGCACTGGTAGTTGATGACGTGCGTCACGTCGTCGATGTCGATGCCGCGCGCGGCGACGTCGGTGGCGACGAGCACGTCGACCTTGCCGTTGCGGAACGCCCGCAGCGCCTTCTCGCGCGCGCCCTGGCCCAGGTCGCCGTGCACGGCGGCCGCGGCGAACCCGCGCTCGGTCAGGTCGTCGGCGACCTTCTGCGCGGTCCGCTTGGTGCGCGCGAAGACCATCGTGAGGCCGCGGTCGCGGGCCTGCAGGGCGCGGGCCAGCATCTCCGGCTTGTCCATCGAGTGCGCGCGGTAGACGAACTGCGAGGTGTTCTCGTGCGTCTGGCCGGCGTCGTTCTCCTCGGCGCGGATGTGCGTCGGCTGCGTGAGGAACGTGCGGGCGAGCGTGATGATCGGGCCCGGCATGGTCGCGCTGAACAGCATCGTCTGCCGCTCGTCGGGAACCATGTTCAGGATGCGCTCGATGTCGGGCAGGAAGCCCAGGTCGAGCATCTCGTCGGCCTCGTCCAGCACCAGCATGCGGACCTTGCCGAGCACCAGGTGGCGCTGCTCGGCCAGGTCGAGCAGGCGGCCGGGCGTGCCGATGACGACGTCGACGCCCTTGCGCAGCTGCGCGATCTGCCGCTCGTAGGGGATGCCGCCGTAGATCGCGGCGACCTTCAGGTCGAGGTGCTTCGACGCGTCCGTGAGGTCGTGCGACACCTGGAGGCACAGCTCACGGGTGGGGACGACCACGAGGGCCTGCGGGGTACCGTCGCCGGGCGTCTCCACGCGGTGCAGCAGCGGCACGCCGAACCCGAGGGTCTTGCCGGTGCCGGTGCGCGCCTGGCCGATGACGTCGTCGCCGGCGAGGGCGATCGGGAGCGTCAGCTGCTGGATGGCGAACGTGCGCTCGATGCCGGCCTCGCTGAGCGCCTTGACGATCTCCTCGCGCACGCCCAGCTCGGCGAACGTGGGGGCCTCGGTCTCCACCGGGGCGTCCGCCTGCAGCGGGTGCGACGTGTCTTCCTCGGGAACTCCGGCCTCGCTGTGCTCCAGCTCCACCGGGTCCAGATGTGCTTCTACTTCAGCGGTCAGGGTGATCAGCCTCTCTCGTACCAAGCGCGTACGAGCCCTGCCGGGCCTCTCGACCGCGCTCTGTGGAGCAGCTGCGGGAAAGGTGTACGCGCACCATTTCGTGCGCCTCGCGGCGGTTCGTCACACTCGTCACGCCGGGCGACCAGGGCCATTCTACCTGCCCAGACGCATTTGACCACTAGGCTCTGTAGTCATGGGTGTTGCGGAGGGTGTTGTCGATCTTCTGGGAGCGCTTGCATATGGCGAGCTCTCGGCGTTCGACCGCATGACAGAGGACTCGCGTTCGGCGCCGACGCTGGCGGGCCGCGCCGCGCTGGCGCAGATGGCCGCCGCGGAGATCGGTCACTTCACACTGCTGCAGAAGCACCTCGCGACCGAGGGCATCGCCGTCGAGGACGCGATGGACCCGTTCGTGAAGGGCTTCGACGCGTTCCACGAGTCGACGAGCCCCAAGTCGTGGCTCGAGTCGCTCGTGAAGGCGTACGTGGGCGACGGGCTCGCGGCCGACTTCTACCGCGAGATCGCGGAGTGGCTCGACGAGCCGACCAAGGAGCTGGTGCTCCACGTGCTCGCCGACACGGGCCACTCGGCGTTCGCTGAGCGCGAAGTCCAGGCCGCCGTCGAGGCCGATCCGCGGGTCCGCGACCGGCTCGCGCTGTGGGGCCGCCGGCTGCTCGGAGAGGCGTTGACGCAGGCCCAGTACGTGGTGGCGGAGCGGGACGGGCTCTCCGAACTGATCATCAGGGGGTCCGGGGACCTCGCCGGGATCGGGCAGCTGTTCCGCCGTCTCCAGCAGTCGCACGCGCGGCGCATGACGCAGCTGGGTCTGGGCTAGGTAGGCTCGGCCGTAGATTTTTCTCTTGAGCACGGAGGTCAGCGTGGAGGTCAGGATCGGCGTCGCGGACAGCCCGCGGGAACTCGTCGTGACCGTGGAGGCCAACCCGTCCGAGGTCGAGGCGCAGGTGGCCGACGCGGTGTCCGGCAAGGCCAGCGTGCTGTCGCTGGTGGACGTCAAGGGTGCGCGGTTCGTCGTGCCCGCTGGCCGCGTCGCGTACGTGGAGATCGGCCCGCAGGACTCGCGCAGGGTCGGGTTCGGCGCCTGAGGTCGTGAAACGAGAAAGCCCCGGCCACCACTGGCCGGGGCTTTCTCGCGTTCAGCGCTCGACGGGTTCCTCGATCTTGTACGGCGGCGTCGAGGTGCCGCCGACCCGGTAGCGGCCCCACGGGTCCTGGTCGGTCAGTGTGCCCTGCGCCTCACCGGTCGGGGTGCGCAGAGACGCCGTGCGCGCGCCGCCCTCGACACGGGTCGTGACCTCGTCGTTCTTCTTCACCCGGCCGTACCAGTGGTAGCGGCCGTCGATCGGCTGGAAGTAGCCGCGCAGCTCGACCTCGACCGCGACCTCGTCGGTGCCGAAGACGAGGGTCGCCGGACCCGAGTAGCCCTCTTCGTCGTGCTCGTGCTCGCTCATCAGTCCACCAATCGCAGCGGGGTGAGGGGCATTTCCGGGTCTGCCTGGACGCCGGCCGAGCGCAGCAGCCCGTCGATGGCGTGCCAGATGATCGTGGCGAGGTAGTCGCTCAGGTTCTCGCGGGACATGGTCTGGCGGTCGAGCCACCAGTCGCCCGCGTTCTGCACCATGCCGACGAGCGCGTGCGCCCACGGCTCGGCGCCACCGGAGTCCATGTCGAACGCGCGCAGGTAGTCGCCGAGGATGCGGGCAAGGGTCGTCGCGATGAGGTTCTTGTCCTCGGCCACGACGTCCTTCTCGACCGGGCGGTCGACGAACGACCCCTTCACGACGAACCGGTAGAGGTTCGGGTTCTCCTCGATGACCGACAGGTAGGCGTCGACGATGCCTTCGATGCGGCCGCGGATCGGGCCCTCGGCGAGCAGCGCGGGACCCATCCGGTCCATCAGCAGCTCGGTGGCCTTCTGGCCGACCGCCAGGTACAGGTCGGACTTGTCGGTGAAGTGCCGGTAGAGCACGGGCTTGCTGACGCCCGCCTCCGCGGCCACGTCCTCCATGCCGACGTCGGGGCCCTTCCTGGCCACGGCGGCGATCGTGGCCTCCACGAACTCCGCCCTGCGCTGCTCGCGATGACCCTTCCACCGCTCACGTCGCGCGTCCGGCCCCTTGACAGTGCGTGCCATGTGACGCACGCTACCAGAAGTAACCGTTACCTCAAGTAACACTTACCGGGGAGGGCAACCGATGAGGGTCGCCGATCGGGAGAAGACAGCGGAGAGGCTGCTCAAGTCGTCCGCCGAGAAGTTCTACGACCCCGAGGTGGACATCGACTGGTCCGCACCTCTGGCCGACGATCTCTTCTACATCCCTGAGCAGCGCATTTCGCTCTACGGCACGCCTCTCTACGACACGCTGACGCGCGAGCAGCGCATCGAGCTGTCCAAGCACGAGCTGGCGTCCATCGCGTCGGTCGGCCTCTGGTTCGAGCTGCTGCTCATGCAGATGCTGGTGAAGGTCGTCTACAACACCGACCCGACCACCCGGCACGCCCAGTACGCGCTGACCGAGGTCGCCGACGAGTGCCGGCACTCGACGATGTTCGCGCGCCTGGTCGAACGCGTCGGCTGCCCCGCCTACGGGCCGACGAAGCACACCCACCGGCTCGGCAAGCTGCTGCCGATCATCGGTTACGGCCCCGCGATGTACGGCTCGATCCTGGTGGCCGAGGAGATCCTCGACCGCCTCCAGCGCGAGGCGATGAACGACGACACCGTCCAGCCGATCGTGCGGATGGTCAACCGCATCCACGTGCTGGAGGAGGCCCGCCACGTCCGGTTCGCGCGCGAGGAGCTGCAGCGCGGCATGGCGGAGCTCAAGGGCTACGAGAAGCCGTACCAGAAGTGGCTCATCGGGTACGTGTCGATGATGATCACTCGGGCCATCATCAACCCGAAGGTCTACGCGGCGGTCGGGCTGGACGTGCGCGAGGCGCACCGCCAGGCCCTCGCCAACCCGAAGTTCCAGGACACCATCCGCTGGTCGGGGGAGCGGATCATGTCGTTCCTGGACGAGACCGGACTCGTCGGAAAGCCGGGGATGCGCTCGTGGCGCCGCTCGTTCTTGGTCGGCTGAACGTCGTCACGTCCGGAGACGCTGCTTCGGACGTGACCGCGGTGCTGCTGCACGGCTGGACCATGGACCTCACGACGTGGGACCGCGTCGCCTCGGCGTTGCCGGGACGCGTGGTCCGGTACGACGTGCGCGGGCACGGACGGTCCGCCGGCGGCACGGGGACGATCGCCGAGCTCGCCGACGACCTGGCCGCGGTGCTGGATGAGTGCGCTCCCACGGGACGGGTCGTGCTGGCCGGGCACTCGCTCGGCGGCATGACGATCATGGCGCTGGCCGAGCAGCGGCCCGAGCTGTTCGAGCGCGTCTCGGGGGTGGCGCTGATCGCCACCTCCTGCGGTGACCTGCCCGCGCAGAGCGCGGTGGAGAAGCTCGCCGGGCGCTGGCTCGGCAGGCGGCCCAAGGTCGGGTTCGGGCGGGTGCTCGCGCCGGGGCTGCGGGTGACGTTCGGACGCCGTCCGCGCTGGGCCGACGTGCGGGCGGCCGCCGCGATGGCGGGGAACACCGCGGGGGAGGCGTTCGTCGGGATCCGCGAGGAACTGACGCTGCACCAGCGCAAGGAGGCCCTCGCGGTGCTGTCGGACGTCCCGACCGTGGTGATGGCCGGGTCGTGGGACGTGCTCACGCCGATGCGGCACTCCCGGGTGCTCGCGGAGGCGTTGCCGAGCGCGGAGTTCGTGATCTACCCGAAGACCGGGCACATGCTGCCGCTGGAACGGTCCGAGGACGTCGCGAGACGGATCGCCGCCCTGATGTGACGAAGGGCCCCGCCGCGAGGCGGGGCCCTTCATCGTTGTCAGTGCTCGTACCTCAGTGCTGGAACGTCAGTGCTGGAGCGGGAAACCGCCGCCGATGCCGCGCCACGCCAGGTTGGAGATCAGCGCGACGGCGTCCTCCTTCGGCACCCGGCGGTTGTCCGCGAGCCACGACCGCGCGGTGACCTGCGAGAGCCCGACCAGGCCCACGGCCAGCAGGCGGGCGCGTTCCGGGTCCAGGCCGGCGTCCGCGGTGATGGTGTCGGTGATGGCGTCCACGGAGTCGGTGGTGGCGCGCTCGACGGCCTGCTGCACGGCGGGCTCGGAACGCAGGTCCGACTCGAAGACCATCCGGAACGCCTGGCCCTCGCCGTCCACGAAGTCGTAGAACGCGGCCACGGCGGCGCGGACGCGGAGCTTGTTGTCCGGCGTCGAGCCGATGGCGGTGCGGACCCTGCTCACCAGTTCGTCCACATGGGACTCCAGGAGGGCCATGTACAGCTCGAGCTTGCCGGGGAAGTGCTGGTACAGCACCGGCTTGGACACGCCCGCGCGTTCCGCGATCTCGTCCATCGCCGCGGCGTGGTAGCCGTTGGCGACGAACACGTCCTGCGCCGCCGCCAGCAGCTGGGCGCGGCGTGCGGTGCGCGGCAGTCGAACGCCCCTGCCTGCGGGTGCGCTCTGCGCCGTCTCCGTCATGGTGCCTCCAGCACGAGTGATCAGGCCGTCGGCGCGGGGTTGCCGGACCGGGGCTCGTGAGCAACCTTACTCGCTGGTAGCCCACATCCGGGAACCATCTCGGCGTTCTTTCCCGCATCCTGGTTCGGTGAGCCCGCTGATTCCCGCCCCGTTGTCCCAGGCCGAACTACCGCCCCTGGATACGTCGCAGACGCCGTGGCCCGGCGAGTTCCGGCAGGTCGACGACCACGAGGTGCACGTCAGGGTCACGCCCGGCGACGGGCCGCCCGCCGTCTACGTGCACGGGCTCGGCGGGTCCGCGACGAACTGGACGGACCTCGCGGCGCAGCTCAGGGACCGCGTCCGCGGGTACTCGATCGACCTGCCCGGCTTCGGGCGGTCCGAGCCGGTCCCCGGCTACGACTTCAGCCTCTCCACGCACGCCCGCACGGTCGTCAGGTACCTGGAGACGTTCGGCGAGCCCGTGCACCTGTTCGGCAACTCGATGGGCGGCGCCATCTCCTGCATCGTCGCCGCGACCAGGCCCGACCTGGTCAGGACGCTCACGCTGGTCAGCCCGGCCGTCCCCGACCTGCGGCCGCGCCTCGACCGCATGTCCGACCCGCGGATGGCCCTCGCGGTCCTGCCCGTCGTCGGTGCCAGGGTCCGCCGCGAGCTCGCCAAGCTCACCGCGCACGACCGCACCCGGCAGATGCTGGAGCTGTGCTTCGCCGACCCGAGCCTGGTGCCGGACAACCGCATCGAGGAGTCGATCAGGGAGAACGAGGAGCGCGCCCGGCAGAAGTGGGCGGGCAACGCCCTCAACCGCAGCACGTTCGGCCTCATGAGCAGCTGGCTCACGCCGGGCCCGAGGTCGCTGTGGCGCGTCCTCCCGCTGGTCAAGGCGCCCGCGCTGGTGCTCTGGGGCGACCGGGACCGGCTGGTCAGCGTGCAGAAGGGCCCGCGCACGGCCAGGCTGCTGCCGAAGGGGCGACTGCTCGTGCTGCCCAACACCGGCCACGTCGCCCAGATGGAACGGCCCGCGACCGTCGCCAGGGCTGTGCTGGGCATGTGGGAGGCGGTGGACAGGCACACATGGTGACGAACGACGGCCATACGGGGGATGTGGGACCCTGGAGGACGTGAATCGCGCCCCCGAGCGAGGACGTCCTGCTCCGTCCGCCGACCGCTACCGCCGCGGCGAGCGCCGGACCAGCGCGGAACCACTCGCGGCCGCCTGGGAGCCCGACGCCACCGCGGCCATGCGGAGGCCTCGCAAGCGCCGCGGCGTGAAGAAGCTGATCGCCAACTACGGGTGGCGGATCTACGCGATCCCGGTGCTGCTCGTGCTGACCGCGCTCGTGGTGCTGGACACGGTGCAGCCGAAGGCGCCCACGAACCAGGACACCACCGCGCAGGGCCAGCAGACGCCCGCGAACGGCACGCCGGAGCCGCCCGCGTCCGAGGTGCCCGGCAAGAAGCCGCAGCTCAACGTCCCCACGGCGGAGCTGCCGCCCGGCCCGGCGTTCTCCGAGGACGGCGTCGGCACGTTCAAGGTCATCGCCGGTGCCGGTGCCCGCGTCGGCGAGGGCAACGCGCCGAAGTTCCGCAAGTACGCGATCGCCATCGAGGACGGCGTGAAGCCCGCCGACTACAACGACGACGCGACGGCGTTCGCCCGCACCGTCGAGGGGATCCTGTCCGACCCGCGCAGCTGGGTCGGCACCAAGCAGGTCGCGCTCCAGCGGGTCGAGGCGAACCAGAACCCGGACTTCGTCGTGTCGCTGAGCACCACGAAGACGACGCACACGCTCTGCGGCAAGGAGATCCCGTTCGAGACCTCCTGCTTCAACCCGCAGCAGAAGCGCGTGATCATCAACGTCGCCCGCTGGGTCCGCGGCGCCATGGTCTACGGCTCCGACCTGGCCGGGTACCGGACGTACGTGATCAACCACGAGGTCGGGCACGCGCTCGGCAACGGCCACGCGGCCTGCGCCGAGGCCGGTGCGCCCGCGCCGGTGATGATGCAGCAGACGTTCGGCGTCTCGAACGACTTCGTCTCGCAGCTCAACGCCGGCCAGGATGTCGTGCCGGCCGACGGCAAGGTGTGCACGCCGAACGCGTTTCCCGCAGGCTGAGACGGCTTTCCAACCGGGAAGAGTCGAGGCAGGGTAGACGTTGTCTCGGACACGGAGACATTCGTCGAGGAGGAGCAGCATGGCGCTTCCGCCGCTCGTTGAGCCAGCCGCGGAGCTGACCAAGGAAGAAGTCGCGCGCTACAGCCGGCACCTGATCATCCCGGACGTCGGGGTGGACGGGCAGAAGCGGCTGAAGAACGCGAAGGTGCTCGTCGTCGGCGCGGGCGGCCTGGGCAGCCCGGCACTGCTGTACCTGGCCGCGGCCGGGGTCGGCACGCTCGGCGTCGTGGACTTCGACGTCGTGGACGAGTCGAACCTGCAGCGCCAGGTGATCCACGGCCAGTCCGACGTCGGCCGCCCCAAGGCCGAGTCCGCGCGCGACTCGGTCGCCGAGATCAACCCGTTCGTCAAGGTGGTCCTGCACCAGACGCACCTCAACTCCGAGAACGCGCTGGAGATCTTCCGCGACTACGACCTGATCCTCGACGGCACGGACAACTTCGCCACCAGGTACCTGGTGAACGACGCCGCCGTGCTGCTGGGCAAGCCGTACGTCTGGGGTTCGATCTTCCGGTTCGAGGGCCAGGTCAGCGTCTTCTGGGAGGACGCCCCGGACGGCCAGGGCCTCAACTACCGCGACCTCTACCCGGAGCCGCCGCCTCCCGGCATGGTCCCCTCCTGCGCCGAGGGCGGCGTGCTGGGCGTGCTGTGCGCGTCCATCGGGTCGATCATGGTCACCGAGGCGATCAAGCTGCTCACGGGCATCGGCGACCCGCTGCTGGGCCGCCTGATGGTCTACGACGCGCTGGAGATGTCCTACCGGACCATCAAGATCCGCAAGGACCCGGAGTCGCCGAAGATCACCGAGCTGATCGACTACGAGGCGTTCTGCGGTGTCGTGTCCACGGACGCGCAGCAGGCGGCGGCGGGCAACACGATCACGCCGCTCGAGCTGAAGCACAAGCAGGAGTCCGGTGAGGACTTCCTGCTGGTGGACGTCCGCGAGCCGCACGAGTACGAGATCGTGAAGATCCCGGGCTCGGTGCTCATCCCGAAGGACAGGATCCTGTCGGGCGAGGCGTTCTCCGAGCTGCCGCAGGACAAGCCGCTGGTGCTGCACTGCAAGTCCGGTGCGCGCTCGGCGGAGGCGCTGGCCGCGTTGCACAAGGCGGGCTTCAAGGACGCCGTGCACGTCGGTGGTGGCGTGCTGGCGTGGGCCCGCGAGGTCGACCCGAGCCTGCCGACGTACTAACACTCATGGGTGCATTCGGGTGCTTCGGCACCCGAATGCACCCATGATCCGTTCGGCTTTTCGAGTGGCGGCACGACTTGCGGTGTGCTCGCTTCCACCACCCGGACGGTCTAAGCAGGTAGCGTGCCCGACCGTGACCCGGTCCCCCGAACCGCCCCCTGCGCACGTGCGTGCGGCGTTCGGGGCACGTGACGCCGAGCCCGAGCTCATCGATGGTGGTCCCGCCTGGCGGTGCGGTGACGCGACGATCCGTCCCGCGCCCAAGCCGGCCGAGGCCACCTGGATCGCGAAGACCCTCGACAGCCTGGACGTGCCGCACCTGCGGATCGGCCGCCCGCTGCGCTCGACCGACGGCCGCTACGTCGTCGGCGGCTGGTCGGCCACCAAGTTCCTCGCCGGCCGGGCGGAGGCGCGGCACGACGAGGTGATCTCCGTCTCCCAGCGCCTGCACCACGCCACGGCCGAGCTGCCGAAGCCGCGGTTCCTCGAGGCACGCACGGACGTGTTCGCCGTTGCCGACCGCAGGGCGTGGGGCGAGGAGGACGTGCCGCTGGAGGCCGACCTCGGCGGCAGGTTGTTCGACCTGCTCGACGGGTACCGGAAGCCGCTCAACCTCAAGCCGCAGGTCGTGCACGGGGACCTGTTCGGCAACGTGCTGTTCGCGGGCAACGCGCAGCCGGCCGTCATCGACTTCACCGCCTACTGGCGGCCCGCCGAGTGGGCCGCGGCCGTGGTCGCGGTGGACGCCGTCGCGTGGGGTGGCGCGGACTCCGGGCTGTTCCACCGGTGGAGCCACCAGGCCGAGTGGGAGCAGGCGCTGCTGCGCGCGATGCTGTTCCGCCTCGCCGTGCACGCGCTGCACCCGTTGTCAACGCCGCAGTCCTTTGCGGGCTTGGAACGAGCTGCTCACCACGTGACCACCATGCTCTGAGCGGCCCATTTTCCGCGTACGAAACATTGCGGAGTCTCGGGTTAACGCGCGCTTCCTAGCGTCAGCGGCGTGACTCATTGCCCTTACTGCGCGCTGCAGTGCTCCATGAGCGTCATCGGCGGCCAGGTGGCTCCTGGTCCCGGTGGGCTGTGCCAGAAGGGCTGGACGGCGGGGGAGCTGCTGCGCCACCCCGGCCGGTTGACGACACCACTGCTGCACGGCGAACCCGTCTCGTGGGACGAGGCGCTGGACTTCGTGGCCGCGCGCATCCGGTCGTACGAGCCCGACGAGGTCGCCGTGTTCGGCGGGGGCGGGCTGACCAACGAGAAGGCCTACGCGCTGGGGAAGTTCGCGCGGGTCGCGTTGAGGACCTCGCAGATCGACTACAACGGCCGGTTCTGCATGTCGTCGGCCGCGGCGGCCGGGAACAGGGCGTTCGGGCTCGATCGCGGGCTGCCGTTCCCGTTGACCGACCTGCGGTCCGCGGACACCGTGCTGCTGGCCGGCTCGAACCCGGCCGAGACGATGCCGCCGTTCCTGCGGCACCTCGAAGGGCCGCGGCTGATCGTCATCGACCCGCGCCGGACACCGACCGCGGAGCGCGCGACGTTGCACCTCCAACCAGCGCCGGGCACGGACTTGGCGCTGGCACTGGGGTTGCTGCACACCGCCGTCATCGAGGGCCTGGTCGACAAGGAGTACATCTCCTCGCGCACCACGGGTTTCGACGACGCGTGGCGGGTCGCGGCGCAGTGGTGGCCCGAGCACACCGAACGCGTCACGGGCGTCTCGGCGGCCGACCAGCGCGCCGCCGTGGAGATGCTGGCCGGACGGTCGTACGTCCTCACCGGACGAGGGTCGGAGCAGCACGCGTCCGGCACCGACACCGTGTCGGCGTTCATCAACCTGGCGCTGGCACTGGGACTGCCGGGCCGAGCCGGGTCCGGGTACGGGTGCCTGACCGGGCAGGGCAACGGCCAGGGCGGCCGCGAGCACGGCCAGAAGGCCGACCAGCTCCCCGGCTACCGCAAGATCGACGATCCGGTGGCGCGCCGGCACGTCATGGACGTCTGGGGCGTCTCCGAGCTGCCAGGACCGGGCCGCAGCGCGTACGAGCTGCTGATGGCCGAGGACGTCAGGGCGATGCTCGTCTTCGGCAGCAACCCGGTCGTGTCGGCGCCGCGGGCGTCCGGGGTCGCCGACCGGTTCAAGGCGCTGGACCTGCTGGTGGTGGCGGACTTCGTGCTGTCGGAGACCGCCGCGCTGGCCGACGTCGTGTTCCCGGTGACCCAGTGGGCCGAGGAGGACGGCACGATGACCAACCTCGAAGGCCGGATCATCCGGCGCCGCAAGGCACTCGACCCGCCGGCGGGCGTCCGCAGCGACCTGGAGCTGTTGAACGGTCTCGCGTCCCGGCTCGGCGTGTCCACCGGGTTTCCCGTTGTGCCGCAGGAGGTCTTCGAGGAGCTGCGCAGGGCGTCCGCCGGCGGGCTCGCCGACTACTCGGGCATCACCTACGAGCGGCTGGAGTCCGAGCAGCTGCACTGGCCGGTGCCCTCGACCGAGCACCCCGGCACGCCGAGGCTCTTCCTCGACCGGTTCGCGCACGCCGACGGCCTCGCGCGGTTCGTGCCGGTCGACCACCGCGGCCCCGCCGAGCCGCCCGACGACGAGTTCCCGTTGCAGGCCACCACCGGACGGGTCCTCCAGCACTACCAGTCGGGTGCGCAGACGCGCCGGATCGGGGAGCTGCTGAAGGCCGTTCCCGAGATGTACGTGGAAGTGCACCCGGACACGGCGTCGCGAGCGGGCCTGGAGGCCGGTGGGCTCGCGCACGTCGTGTCCAGGAGAGGACGGGTGACGGCGGTCGTGCGATGCGTGCCGAGCATGCGGGCCGACGCCGTGTTCCTGCCGTTCCACTTCCCCGGTGACGGGCGGGCGAACCTGCTCACCAACCCCGCGCTCGATCCCACGAGCCGGATGCCCGAGTTCAAGGTCTGCGCGGTGCGATTGGAGCGGGCATGAGGCGAATCGTGATCGTCGGCTACGGCATGGCGGGCGCGCGGCTGGCGGACGAGCTGCGCCGCCGCGACCCCGAGGTGTCCATCACCGTCGTGGGAGCGGAACCGCACGCCGCGTACAACCGCGTGCTGCTCTCGACGGTGGTGGCGGGCGCGATGACGCCGGAGTCGACGCGGCTGCACGACGAGAGGTGGGCCGCGGAGCACGACGTCGACCTGCGGCTGGGCAGCACGGTCGAGCGGATCGACCGCGTGGCGCGGACCGTCGCGGTCTCCGGTGAGCGGATCCCGTACGACTCGCTGGTGCTCGCGACCGGCAGCGTCCCGTGGGTCCCGCCGGCCGAGGGCCTCACCGAGGACGGCAAGCTCGCCCCCGGCGTCGTCGCCTTCCGCACCCTCGACGACTGCGCCCAGATCGAGGCCAAGGCCCGCAAGGGCATGCCCGTCGTCGTCCTCGGCGGCGGCCTGCTCGGCATCGAGGCCGCCAGAGGCCTTGCCGGACGGGGGTGCCTGGTCACGGTCGTCCACCCCGTCGGCCACCTGATGGAACGCCAGCTCGACCCCGGCGCGGGCAGCGTCCTCGCCCGCACCCTCGGCAAGCTCGGCATTGAGTTCAAGCTCAACTCCCTGGCCGCCAAGTACCTGCCCGGCGACGGGCTGGTGCTCGACGACGGGACCCACGTCCCCGCCGACCTCGTCGTGGTGTCCGCGGGCGTGCGCGCCGAGACGTCCCTGGCCGTCGAGGCGGGACTGGCGGTCGACCGCGGGATCGTGGTCGACGACGCGTTGCGCACCGACGACCCGCGCATCCACGCCATCGGCGACTGCGCGCAGCACCCCGGCACCGTCTCCGGTCTCGTGCAACCGGCGTG
>NZ_DASVFL010000048.1:0-9761 GCF_036380075.1 Lentzea sp.
GATGCCGATGTTGGCCTTCATCCGCGGGTCCTTGGCGTACTCGGAGTACATGTAGTCGCGTTCTTCGTCGCTGACCATCTCGAGCGTGAGCTCGTCGTGGTTGCGCAGGAAGATGCCCCACTGGGCGTTCTCGGGGATCGCGGGCGTCTGGGCCAGGATCTCCGAGATCGGAAACCGCGACTCGCGCCGCACCGCCATGAAGATGCGCGGCATCAGCGGGAAGTGGAACGCCATGTGGCACTCGTCGCCGCCGACCTCGGGGTCGCCGAAGTACTCGACCACGTCCGACGGCCACTGGTTGGCCTCGGCGAGCAGCACCCGGCCGGGGAACTCGTCGTCGACGACCTTGCGGCACTTCTTCAGGAACTCGTGCGTGCGCGGCAGGTTCTCGCAGATCGTGCCCTCCTCCTCGAAGAGGTAGGGCACGGCGTCGAGGCGGAACCCGTCGATGCCGAGGTCGAGCCAGAACCGCAGGATGTCGAGCATCGCCTCCTGCACTTCCGGGTTCTCGTAGTTGAGGTCCGGCTGGTGGCTGAAGAAGCGGTGCCAGAAGAACTGCCCGCGCACCGGGTCGTAGGTCCAGTTCGACGACTCCGTGTCGACGAAGATGATCCGCGCGTCGCTGTAGCGCGAGTCGTCGTCGCTCCACACGTAGTAGTCGCCGTACGGGCCGTCCGGGTTCTGCCTCGACTCCTGGAACCACGGGTGCGCGTCGGAGGTGTGGTTGAGCACCAGGTCGGTGATCACCCGGATGCCGCGCCGGTGCGCCTCCTCCAGCAGGTACACGAAGTCCTCGACGGTGCCGAACTCCGGCAGCACGGCCCGGAAGTCGCTGATGTCGTACCCGCCGTCGCGCAGCGGCGAGGCGTAGAACGGCGGCAGCCAGAGGCAGTCGACGCCCAGCCACTCCAGGTAGTCGAGGCGCGACGCGAGACCTCTGAGGTCACCCGTGCCGTCGCCGTTGGAGTCGCTGAACGCGCGGACCAGCACCTCGTAGAAGACGGCGCCCTTGAACCAGCTCGGGTTCGCCGACGCCGGTTTGGCGGACTTGAAGTCCTCGGCCTGGGGTTCGACCAGCATGCCGTCGTGGTCGACGGCCTCGCCGGTGTGCGGAATGCCTTCCAGCCCGAGCGCAGCGTCGGGACGGGAGTCGTCGACCATGATGCCCACCTCGTCCGGGGGTTGTGCGGTTGATCAGCTGAAACGGCGCTGCAGGCTCACGACGTGCGCGGTGGCACGCCAGGGTTCGAGGCGGATGTAGTTGGCCTGACCCCAGTCCCACGTCTCGCCGGTGACCTCGTCGTGCGCGATCACCCGCTCGTGCCAGTCGAACCCGAGCTCCGGCAGGTCGAGGTACAGCGTCCCCTCCTGCGCGTTGTTCGGGTCGAGGCTGACCACGACGACGACCGTGTCACCCGTCTCCGGGTCCCGCTTGGAGTAGGCGACCAGCGCGTCGTTCTCGATGTTCTGGAACTTCAGCGTGCGCATCTGCTGGAGCGCCGGATGCGCCCTGCGGATGTGGTTGAGCTTGCGCAGCCACGGTTCGAGCGACCGCCCATCCGCGAGGGCGCGGGCGTAGTCGCGAGGCCTCAGCTGGTACTTCTCGGAGTTGAGGTACTCCTCGCTGCCGGGCTTCACGGCCTGGTGCTCGAACAGCTCGTAGCCGCTGTACACGCCCCACGTGGGGGCCAGCGTGGCCGCGAGGGCCGCGCGCAGGCCGAACATCGCCGGGCCGCCGTGCTGCAGCGACTCGTGCAGGATGTCCGGGGTGTTCACGAACAGGTTCGGCCGCGCCTCGTCCCAGTGGTCGCGCAGGTCCTCGCCGAACTCGACCAGCTCCTGCTTGCCCGTCCGCCACGTGAAGTACGTGTAGGACTGGGTGAAGCCGAGCTTGGCCAGGCCGTACAGGCGGGCCGGCCGGGTGAAGGCCTCCGCCAGGAACAGCGTGTCCGGGTAGACCTCCTTGACCTTCCAGATGAGCCACATCCAGAAGTCCGGCGGCTTGGTGTGCGGGTTGTCTACCCGGAAGATCCGCACCCCGTGCTCGGCCCAGAAGAGCACCACGCGCAACACCTCGTGGTAGAGGCCCTGCGGGTCCAGGTCGAAGTTGATCGGGTAGATGTCCTGGTACTTCTTCGGCGGGTTCTCCGCGTACGCGATCGTGCCGTCCGGCAGCTGCGTGAACCACTCCGGGTGCTTGAGCACCCACGGGTGGTCCGGCGCGCACTGGAGCGCGAAGTCAAGCGCGACCTCCATGCCGAGCTCGTGCGCGCGCTCGACGAGCGCGTCGAAGTCCTCGATCGTGCCCAGCTGCGGGTGGATCGCGTCGTGCCCGCCCTCGTCCGCGCCGATCGCCCACGGTGACCCCGTGTCCTCGGGACCGGCGACGAGCGTGTTGTTGGGGCCCTTCCGGTTCACCCGGCCGATGGGGTGGATCGGCGGGAAGTAGACGACGTCGTAGCCCATCGCGGCGACGCGGTCGAGCTCCTTGGTCGCCGTGGCCAGCGTGCCGTGCACCGCCCGGCCGGTCTCGTCGATCCCGCCCGTGCTGCGCGGGAAGAACTCGTACCAGGAGCCGTACGCGGCCTTCTTCCGGTCGCACCAGATCTTGTGCGTCCTGCCCTTGGTGACCAGCTCGCGCACCGGGTGGTCGAACATGATCTTCTGGACGTCGGCGGCGAAGGCCGGCGCGACGCGCTCGGGCAACGGCCGGTCCGCGTCGCGCAGTGCGGCCACCGCGGTCGTGAGGAGTGCTCGCTCCTGCCTGCGATCGGGCCGGCGAGCCACCCGTTCGAGGAGCTGGGCACCGATCTCCAGGTCGTTCGCGAGGTCACCGGGACCCTGTCCCGCCGCGATCTTCACCTCGACGGCGTGGTTCCAGGTGGCCCACGGGTCGCTCCAGGCGTCCACGCGGAACGTCCAGGCGCCCTCGGCGTCCGGGACGATCGTGGCACCCCACCGGTCGAGGCCGACCCCGACCTCGTGCATGCGCGTCTGACGGGCGACCCGGTCGTCCGGCCCGCGCCACGTCACCGTCGCCGCGAGTCTGTCGTGCCCCTCGCGCCACACCGTGGCCTCTACCGGAACGTGTTCTCCCACAACGGCTTTGGCCGGATATCTACCAGCCGACACCACCGGGGAAACATCGTCGATACCGAGCCGTCCACTCATCGGCAGCGCCCTTCCGCCGTGTCGGTCCGCGTCGCCTGTAATCCTGCCTTGCCCGTTCAACCAGCTCATCAGCGGGTTGCCCCTAGTAGATCCGTACCCACCTGCGGTCGATCGCACACCTCCGACCGCTCCTGTGTCCAGGGTCTCCCGGCCTCGACAGGGGTGCGACCCGGCCATCTCCAGTGGACCGTTTCCGTGATGCTGACAGGGTTACAGGCGTGCTACGGGTACCGTGCCCGCGTGAACAAGGTTGGCGACCGCTACGTCCTGCTCGACCAACTCGGCGCCGGTGCGATGGGCGTCGTGTGGCGCGCGCGGGACGAATTGCTGCACCGCGACGTCGCGGTCAAGCAGCTGCTTCTCAACGAAGTTCAGCCGAACGAGTTCCACGAGGCGGTCCAGCGCGCCATGCGCGAGGGCCGGATCGCCGCGCGCCTGCAGCACCCGAACGCGATCGCGGTCTACGACGTCGTGGTCGAGGACGGCAAGCCGTGCTTGGTCATGGAGTATTTGCCGTCCCGCAACCTGTCGTCTGTGTTGAGCGAGCGCGGCACGCTGCCGGTGATGGAGGCCGCGCGGATCGGGTCGCTGGCGGCCGGCGCGCTCGCCGCCGCCCACGAGAAGGGCATCGTCCACCGCGACATCAAGCCCGGAAACGTCCTCATTGGACGCGACGGTGCCGTCAAGATCACCGATTTCGGCATTTCGCGTGCTCTGGGCGACGTGGCGGTGACGAAGACGGGCATGCTCGCGGGCACCCCGGCCTACCTGGCGCCGGAGCTGGCCCGCGGCGCCGAGCCCGCGCCGCCGTCGGACGTCTTCTCCCTCGGCGCGACGATCTACGCGATGACCGAGGGCGAACCGCCGTTCGGCAAGAGCACGAACGACCTGGGCCTGCTCTACAAGGTGGCGCGCGGCGAGACCCGCCCGCCGGCGCGCTCGGGGCCGCTGACGGGCCTGCTGACCCGCCTGCTCGCCAACGAGCCCTCCCAGCGCCCGACCGCGGCCCAGGCGGCGGCGGAGCTGAAGGCGATCGCGGCCGGCGTCCCGGTCCCCGCCACGCAGGTCATCCCGCCGCGGCCGATGACCCCGCCGGCCGGTACCGCGGTGATGGGCGCGGCGGGCCCCGGCACGCAGGGCCCGCGCACGATGCCCCCGCAGGGGCCGCGCACGGCACCGCCGCGCACCAGGCCGCCGGCCCCGCTGCCCGAGACCTACGACGACTACCCCGACGAGCCGGAGCCGAGGAAGAACCGCGGCCTCGCGATCGCCGCCGCGGTGCTGGGCGTCGCGCTGGTGGCCGGTCTCGTCTACCTGCTCGTGCAGGGCACCGGTGACGGCGACAGCGCCAGCCCCGGCCCGTCGACCACCGGGACCTCGCAGCAGACCACCGAGGACAAGCCCTCCCCGACCGCCGCCGAACCCACCACGACCACCCAGAAGCCGCAGCCGACGACGACCACGAGCCAGCCGCCGTCGTCGACGAAGCCGCCCGCCACCAAGTTCACCCAGGCCCAGATCGTCAGCTTCGTGAAGCAGCACTACGGCAAGCTGCCCGCCAACGTCGAGGGCGCCCGCGCCGACTGGGACCCGAAGCAGGCGCCGGGCCTCGCCTCGGAGAAGGAGTACTGGGGCGCGTACTCGAAGGTCGCCGTGAAGGGGAACCCCTCGGTGGACGCGGACGACGACGGCACGTTCAACGTGACCACCGCGCTGGAGCTGACCGCGAAGGACTCGGACAAGGTCACGGTCGTGGAGCACTCGCTGGAGATCTCGGGCAAGGGTGACAAACCGCTGATCACGGGCGAGCAGAAGGGCTGACCGGGCACTCGGCGGCGCTCGGGACCGGCGGAACCCCTCCGCGGGCGCCGCCGGTGCTTGTAGCCTGCGCAGCCGTGCGGACAGTGGCCGACAGGTACGTGTTGCTCGATCGCCTCGGCAGCGGCGCGATGGGCGTCGTGTGGCGAGCCCGCGACGGGTTGCTGGAGCGCGAGGTCGCCATCAAGCAGCTCCTGCTGCCCGACCTGGCGCCGAGACAGGTCGAGGAGGCCTGTCAGCGGGCGATGCGCGAGGGCAGGATCGCCGCGCGGCTGCACCACCCGAACGCCATCGGGGTCTTCGACGTCGTGATCGAGGACGGCAGGCCGTGCCTGGTCATGGAGTACCTGCCGTCGCGCAGCCTGTCGGAGGTGCTCAAGGAACGGGGCACGCTGCCGGCCGAGGAGGCCGCGCGGATCGGCGCGCAGGTCGTCGCCGCGCTCGCCGCGGCCCACGCGGCGGGGATCGTCCACCGCGACATCAAGCCCGGCAACGTCCTGATCGGGCACGACGGCGCCGTCAAGATCACGGACTTCGGCATCTCCCGCTCGGCGGACGACGTGTCGGTCACCAGGACGGGCGCGGTGTCGGGCACGCTCAACTACCTCGCGCCCGAGCTGGCCCGCGGCGCCGACCCCGATCCCGCGGCGGACATGTTCTCGCTCGGGGCGACGATCTACGCGATGACCGAGGGGCAGCCGCCGTTCGGCAGGGCCGAGAACGACTTCGGGCTGCTCTACAAGATCTCGACGGGCCAGGTCGTGCCACCCACCCGGTCGGGGCCGCTGACGCCGCTGCTGACGAGGCTGCTCGCGATCGAGCCCGCGGACCGGCCGACCGCCGCCGCGGTCACCGGGGAGCTGGCCGCCCTCGCCGACACCAGGCGCCGCCGGACCGGGGTCCTGGCCGCCGCGGTCGTCGCCGCGGTGCTGGTCGCCGCCGTCCTGACCGCCTCGTTCGTGCTCGACCGCGACCGGACCACCACGGCCTCCGGCACCGGCTCGACCACGCAGAGCGCGCCTCCGCAGTCCAAGGTGTTCACCACCGCCGACGTCACCGCCTTCATCGAGCAGCACTTCGCCAAGCTGCCGGGCGACACCGCCGGCGCGCGGCAGGACTGGGTGCCCGAGTTCCGGCCCGCCGAGGCGGGGGACGACCAGTTCTGGAAGCAGTGGGAGGCCGTCGGGGTCTACGGTGAACCCGTGGTCAGCAGCACCTCCTCGCAGGACGACCGCTTCGCCGTCGAGCTCGACCTGACGCTGCGCGAGCAGGGGGCGGCCGCGCGGGGAGCGCCCCAGCACGAGGTGACGTTCGCCCGCCACCGGCTCGACCTGGTGGTCCGCGAGGGCGCGCTGCTCATCGCCCACTCCCGCGACGTGACCCCGTGAGCGGACGGCTGACCCCGATCGGGTGAGCAGGTGCGGTTCCGCCTGCTCACGGCCCCTGGTCGTCTTGACCGGTTCTGCAAGTCGTTGCAGGTCTGACCGGGAACGTTGTCAGCCCCCGGAGGGCGGCAGGTAAGTTGCCCCGTCATGCGAGCACTTCGCCGGTTCACCGTCCGAGCCAGCCTCCCGGAGCCCTTGTCCGCGCTGAGCACGCTCGCCACCAACCTGCGCTGGACGTGGCACCCGCCCACGCAGGAACTCTTCGCCTCGATCGACTCCCGTGTCTGGTCCGAGGTGGGTGGCGACCCGCTGCGCCTGCTCTCCGTCGTCGACGCGGCGAAACTGGACTCACTCGCGAGAGACGAGCAGTTCCTGCTCAAGCTCCACGCGCTCGCGAGTGACCTGGAGCGCTACGTCCACGGCGCGCGCTGGTACCAGCGCCGCCAGGACGAGATCTCCGGGCGCAGGGAGCACGGGGCACCCGACACGCCGTTGCCGACGAGCGTCGCGTACTTCTCGATGGAGTTCGGCGTGCACGAGGCGCTGCCGAACTACTCGGGCGGCCTCGGCATCCTCGCGGGCGACCACCTCAAGGCGGCCTCCGACCTGGGCGTCCCGCTGATCGCGGTCGGCCTGCTCTACCGGTCCGGGTACTTCCGCCAGTCGCTGTCGCTCGACGGGTGGCAGATCGAGCACTACCCGGTGCTCGACCCGCGCGGGCTGCCGCTGGAGCTGCTCACCGAGCCGTCCGGCCTGCCGCTGCTCGTGCACGTCGCGATGCCCGGCGACCGGATGCTGCGCGCGAAGATCTGGAAGGCCCAGGTCGGGCGCATCCCGCTGCTGCTGCTCGACTCCGACGTGGAGCAGAACGACGACGACCTGCGCGGCGTCACCGACCGGCTCTACGGCGGCGACCAGAACCACCGCATCCGCCAGGAGATCCTCGCGGGCATCGGCGGCGTGCGGGCCGTCCGCACGTTCTGCGAGCTCACCGGGCACCCGCAGCCCGAGGTCTTCCACACCAACGAGGGCCACGCGGGCTTCCTCGGCCTCGAGCGGATCCGCGAGTACATCACCAACGACGGCCTCGACTTCGACCAGGCGCTCACGGCCGCGCGCGCCGGTGCCGTGTTCACCACGCACACGCCCGTGCCCGCCGGCATCGACCGCTTCCCGGTCGACCTGGTCCAGCACTACTTCGGCGCCGAGAACCTCGTCCCCGGCGTGAACACCCAGCGCATCCTCGCGCTCGGTGCCGAGGACAACCCCGGCATGTTCAACATGGCCCACATGGGCCTGCGGCTCGCCCAGCGCGCGAACGGCGTGTCCAAACTGCACGGTGAGGTCAGCCGGGACATGTTCCGCGGCCTCTGGCCGAGCTTCGACACCACCGAGGTGCCGATCGGGTCGGTCACCAACGGCGTGCACGGGCCGACGTGGGCGGCGGCCGAGATGAGCAAGCTCCTGGGTGCGTCCGAAGCGGACAACCAGACCTCGAGCTTCGGCGTCGGCACGTTCGAGCCGGTCACCGACTCCGGCTTGTGGGAGCTGCGGTCGACGTTGCGCGGCCGCCTGGTCACCGAGGTGCGCAGGCGGCTGCGCGAGTCGTGGTTGCAGCGCGGCGCGTCGGCGCTGGAGCTCGGCTGGACCGACGGCGTCTTCGACCCGGACGTGCTCACCGTGGGCTTCGCCCGGCGCGTGCCGACGTACAAGCGCCTCACGCTCATGCTGCGCGACCCGGAGCGGCTGCGGTCGCTGCTGCTGCACCCCGAACGGCCCGTGCAGCTCGTCGTCGCGGGCAAGTCGCACCCGGCCGACGACGGCGGCAAGGCGCTGATCCAGCAGATCGTGCGCTACGCCGACGACGCGGGCGTGCGGCACCGGATCGTGTTCCTGCCCGACTACGACATGTCCATGGCCCGGTACCTGTACTGGGGTTGTGACGTGTGGCTGAACAACCCGATGCGCCCCCTCGAAGCGTGCGGCACGTCCGGCATGAAGTCCGCTTTGAACGGTGGCCTCAACCTGTCCATCCGCGACGGTTGGTGGGACGAGCTGTACGACGGCTCGAACGGCTGGGCCATCCCGACCGCGGACGGCGTCAACGACCCGGTCCGCCGCGACGACCTGGAGGCCAACGCGCTGTACGAGCTCCTCGGGTCGCAGGTCGCGCCGCTGTTCTACGACCGCGGCGAGGACGGCGTGCCGACCCGCTGGATGTCGATGGTCCGGCACACGCTGGCCTCGCTCGGCCCGGTCGTGCAGGCCTCGCGCATGGTCCGCGAGTACGTCGAGACGTACTACGCGCCGGCCGCGGCGTCCGCGCAGAATGTCGTCGGCGAGGGCTACCGCGGCGCGAAGGAGCTGTCCGCGTACCGGCACCGGCTGCGCGCGTCGTGGACGCGGGTGCGGGTGCTCGACAGCGACCTGGTGCTCGGCGGCTCGTCCGTGCCGGTGCTGGGCGCGCCCGTCATCGTGCGGGCACGGGTCGAGCTCGCGGGCCTGGAACCGTCCGAAGTGGACGTCCAGGTCGTGCTCGGCAAGGTGTCGCACGACTCCGACGAGCTCAGGGACATCGTGACCGCGCCCATGAGCTACGCGGGCAACGGCAACTACGAGGCCGAGGTGCCGCTGCCGCACGCCGGCGCGCTCGGCTACACCGTGCGCGTGCTGCCGAGGCACGGCCTGCTGGCCACCCCGGCGGAGCTCGGCAGGGTCGTGCTGGCCGGCTGACCGGTCACCCGAAGTCGCTCAGGGCATCCGGTCCGCCTGCGCAGGGCGGGCTGGATGCCCTGATGCGTTCGTCTTCCTCCGCCGCCGTTCACTGGTCGTCACCTGCGCCAGGCGTGCCCACCGCCAGAAGTATTCCCTCGGACGAATGAGCCCGCTGTCGGGTGGGTGAATTCGAGATCTCCGCTGGTAGAGGTGGGTAGGCGGGCATACGCTCCGAAGCGTGGAATGAACCGCGCCGGAATTCGTCGAGGGTATTCGGGTGCGGATCCAGTGAATTGCGCATTCGCGCGTTGAGGAAGAAGGTAGCCGTGAAGAAAACGATTGCCGCATTCTCGCTCGTCGCAGCTCTGTTCACCGCCTCATCCGTTCCCGCCGCCAGTGCGGCGCCCGCGGCACCACAGCTCCCCGCCGCCTGTGCCGGACTGGTCCAGGACCTCGCGGCGAAGCTGAAGAAGACCGTCGGCAGTCTGGTGCCCGTGCCGAACGTCGGCGCGGTGACACCGATGATCGGCGACCTGCTCGGTCTCGTGGCGGCGATGCAGGGGGCGGGCTGCCTGCCGATGCCGCCCGTGAGCGCGCCGGGCGTCCCGCTGCCGGCCAAGGCCCTGGAGTACGCCGGTCCCACCGACGTGTGCCTGCCCGTCGTGCTGAACC
>NZ_DASVFL010000049.1:0-3829 GCF_036380075.1 Lentzea sp.
TCGCCGGGTTCGACCTGGCCTGGTTGTCCACCACCCGGTTCCTGCGGCTGCGCGGCGCCGAACCCGAGCTGGCGACGAGCGTGATGACCTCGCCGGTGGTGCTCGGCGTGAGGCGCGCCAAGCGGGCCGCGCTGGGCGAGCACCCGACGTGGGCGGACATCGCGGACCGCGCCGCGGTGGGGGAGTTCCGCTACGGCAAGGCCGACCCGCGGGTGTCCGGCCGCGGGATGGCCGCGTTGATCGGCGTGGCGACGGCGGCCGCGGGCACCGGTGCGCCGCTGCGGCCGGAGGACGTGAGCTGCGACCGGTTGCAGGGATTCCTCGCCGGACGGGCGTTCGACGTGCCGGACCCGGCGGGCGAGTTCGCGCGCCGGTCCGATGTGGACGGACTGGTCGCACACGAGTCGGAACTGCTGGCGCTCAACGCTTCCGGTTCCGTCGAACCGCTGGAGATCGTCTACCCGCGCGACGGGATCGTGCTGTCGGACTACCCGCTGGTGCTCGTCGACCCCGCGCGCCGGGAGGCCTACGACCGGGTGGTGGAGTGGCTGCGGTCGTCCCCGGCGCAGAAGATGCTGGCCGACCGGTGGCGCCGTCCCGTCGACCCCTCCGTCGTGCGGCAGGAGGAGCTGCGCGCCGACCTCGGCACCGCGCTCTACTTCCCGGACAGCTCCGAGGTGATCGACCGGCTGCTGCTGTTCCACGACCGCGCGGGCGAGGGCCGTCAGGTCGTCTTCGTGCTGGACTACTCGACGTCCATGCGCGGCCCGCGGATCGCCGGGCTGCGCGAGGCCTTCGCGTCGCTGAACGGGTTCGACCGCTTCTACGTCGGCGAGACGGTCACGATCGTCCGGTTCGCCGGCACCGTGCTGGAGGAGCGGTCGGTCACCGTGCGCGGACGGCAGGACCTCGACGCGTTGCTGTCCGTCGTCGCGTCCGACGACCTGCAGGACAACACCGCGATCTGGGCTGCGTTGGAGCACGCTCTGAAATCGGCGCGCGGGGAGACGACGGTCGTGCTGATGACCGACGGCGAGAACAACGCGGGCCCGTCCGTGGACGAGTTCCTGCGGGTGGGGCGGGGCGAGGTGCCGGTGTACCCGATCCGGTTCGGCGAGGCCTCCACGGCGGAGCTGGACCGGGTGGCGCAGGCGAGCGGCGGCCGTCTCGTGGAGGCGGGCGCGAAGTCGTTGCTGGAGGCGGTGAGAGAGATCCGTGGATGTCGATAGAGCGCTCTGGTGGTCCGTCTCGTGGGGCTGGATCCTGCTGTGGGCGGCGACGCTGCTGGCGTTCGCGGTGGTCGTGGTGCTCGCCTGGCGGTGGCTGCGGCGCGGCGCCCCGGAACCCGAGGTGCCCGGCCTGCTGTTCTACGTGCACGCCCAGCGCATGATCAACCTGTGCAAGGTGGGCCGCTACGACGACGCGGTCACCCGGCAGTTCGTCAAGCAGATCACCGTCACCAAGGGCGGCAAGCTCCAGGTGGGCCCGAGCGAGTTCGGCATCGGCGTCGACGGCTCGGTCGTCGAGCAGAACACCGACACCTACGAGAAACCCGCGACGGAGATCGACGTCATCGGCGTCGTGCTGGCCGGCCTGCGCGCCGCGCACGGAGTCGTCGACGTCGACCTGAACACCCGCACCATCACCGCGGACGACGCCTGGCGGCGAGGAAAAGCCAGACGCCTCAACGACATCCGCGACTACGTGTCGCTGCACGGCCGCTTCGAGGCGGGCGAGGGCGACTCGGTGGTGCTGGTCGCGCCCGTCGGCGAACACCGCGTGCGCGTGGAGTGCGACCGCGCCAGCCTGCGCGACACGTTGCCACCGGGCCAGTTCAACGCCCGCTGCCTCGGCAAGGTCCAGTCGTGGAACGCGGCCACCGGCGAGATCGTCGTGCTGCCGGTCGTCGTATTCCAGTAGACGCGTGGGGGACGATCTCAGGGTGATCGCTCTGGACGAGGTGCTGGTCGTCGACGTGGAGTCGACGTGCTGGGAGGGCTCGCCGCCTCCCGGCGAGGTGTCGGAGATCATCGAGATCGGCATCTGCCCGCTCACGGTGTCCTCCGGTGTCCGCGGCGAACGGCGTTCGGTGCTGGTGCGTCCGTCGCGGTCGTCCGTCAGCCGTTTCTGCACGGAGCTGACGACGCTGACGGCTTCGCAGGTCGCCGACGGCGTGTCGTTCGCCGAGGCGTGTGCGTTGCTGCGCAAGGAGTTCCGGTCGGACCGCCGCGTCTGGGCGTCTTACGGCGACTACGACCGCAAGATGTTCGAACGGCAGTGCGCGGACTTCGGCGTGCGCTATCCGTTCGGACCTCGGCACGTCAACGTCAAGACGTTGTTCGCTCTGGCGCACGCGCTGCCGCGGGAGGTGGGCATGGCCGAGGCGGTGCGGCTCACCGGGCGCCGGATCGACGGCACGCACCACCGCGGGCACGACGACGCGTACAACATCGCGGGCCTGCTGGCAGGTCTGCTCCGGCGGTGAGATCACCTGTTCGAGGGATTCCAGTCGATCCCGACCGTGCAGACGCGGTCGTCGCCCCGCCACACGGTGATGGCGAACGTGCCCGCGTCCGCTGACACGCGCGTCAGGTACTCCGTGGCGCAGGCGATGGTGTAGCGGGACTTCCAGTCGGCTTCTTTCCTTATGTACCAGCCATGATCCTGCACCGCCTCGACGTAGGCGAGCGTGAGACGGCCGTTCCCGGCGCGCCGGTGGTACTGGATGCTGTGGACGTACTCCATGAGGTGGACGGTCCTCATCAGACCCCGCCACCGTGATTCACGAATGTCAGATCCCGCCCGTAACGTTCGGGACATGTCCGACCCCACGTTCCGGCAGGTGCGCCTAGGTGAGGCGTTGAAGAGGCTGCGCGAACGGGCCGGGCTGAGCCAGCGCGACGCGGCGTACCGGCTGCGGTACAACTACCAGAAGCTGAGCCGCATCGAGAACGGCCAGCTGCCGGAGTACCACGGCATGCGCGCGATGCTCGACCTCTACGGCGTGGTCGTCTCGGAGGAGGCGCCGTTCATCGACATGTGGGAGCGCGCGAGCGAGAAGGGGTGGTGGCGTCCCTACGGGCTCGACGACCAGGGCTACATCAGCCTGGAACACGACGCGACCAAGGTGAGTGCGCTCCAGCTCGGCTACATCCCGGGCTTGCTGCAGACCGAGAACTACATGCGCGCGGTCTTCTCTGGATGGCAGATCCAGCACTCACGGAAATGGATCGAGAACCAGATCGCGATTCGAACCAGACGCCAGGAGCGCTTGGCCGGTGATCATTCTCTTGAGTACCACTCGATCATCGTCGAGCCTGCGTTCCGTCACGCGGATCGCAATCAGTTGCTGCACATCAGCGAGATGGCCCAACAGCCCAACGTCCGGGTACAGGTGCTTCTGGACACCGCTGGTCTGCACGACGGTCACAACGGTTCGTTCACTCTGCTGGACTTCGCCTACCCGGGCGAGATGTCGGTGCTCTACGTCGAGCACCCGGCAGGCGCTACTCACGTCGAGGACGCCGAACGGGTGAAGGCCAGTAAGCTGGTCTTCAAGCACCTCTCGAAGCTGGCCCTGACTCCCGACGAGTCAGCCGAGTGGATCGGGAGGCTGGCCGCCGAGAGGTAGGGATCGACGTGTCTGCTGTGTGGCGAAAGAGCAGCCGCAGCAACGGCGGCGGAAATGGCGACTGCGTGGAGATCGCAGTGGACGGCCCATCCGCCCGCATCCGCGACTCGAAGGGCCGGGCGGACGCCACCGTCGCGGCGCCCGCCTGGGGTGCGTTCCTCGCGATGGTCAAGGACGAGATCAGAGGCTGATGACGTC
>NZ_DASVFL010000050.1:0-31433 GCF_036380075.1 Lentzea sp.
GTGGAAGCTGACGCTCTCGGAAACCGCCGAGGCGGCCATCACGCTGGGCGCGCTGCCGGTCGCGCCCGCCGGTGCCACCGAACTGTCCACAACGGACGTCGACGGCACGTGGTTCCAGCAGAACTCCGGTGAGTCGGCGCTGCCGTCCCGGCCGCTGTCCGCCAGCCAGCTCGCGCTCTACGTCTCCATCCCGGCGGGGCAGACGTCGATCGAGGTGTCGGTGCCGACGGTGACCGACGCGGAGGCCGAGGGGGAGGAGCTGGTCCGGTTGCAGTTCGAGAGGCTTTCGCCGACCGGCACCGGCTTCGAGGTGACGGGCAGGGTAGCCCAAGGCTAGCTCTCCTGGTGAACGGTGCCGCTGTCCGTGCGGGAGGCGGCACCGTTCGGCTGCGCGGTCCAGCTGTTCAGCAGGCGCAGCTTCTCCTTCGACGGTGAGCCGGTGTCGGCGCTGTAGATGACGATGGTCTGCCCGAGGCCGTCGGGCAGGCGCAGCGTCTGCCAGTTGAGCCGCAGGTCGCCGACGGCCTCGTGGAAGAACCGCTTGACGCCGTGCTGGTGCTCGGACACGCGGTAGGCGGCCCACATGCCCGCGAACTCCGCGGACCGCGTGCTGAGGTCACCGACGATCTTCGACAGCTCCTCGCCGACGGGCGACGCGCGCAGCACCGCGACGACGTCGGCGGCGATCTCGGCCCAGTCCCGGTAGACGACGCGGGCGCGCGGGTTGAGGAACATCCACTTCGCGGTGTTGCGGTCGGCCGCCGGCATCGCGTCGAAGTCGTCGAGCAGCGCCTTGCCCGCGTGGTTGATCCCGAGCACCTCCAGGTGCGGGCCGTGGATGGCCGCGGGCACGTCCATCGCGCGGATCATGGACTGCAACGCCGGTCTGGCGCGCGCGACAGCGGGCGCGGTCCGCGGCTGCAGCAGCGAGGCGAGGTAGCGGCTCTCGGCGTCGTCGAGCCGCAGTGCCCGCGCGACGGCCTCGAACACCTGCTCGGAGACGTTGCGCGCGCGGCCCTGTTCGAGCTTGACGTAGTAGTCGACGCTCACCCCGGCGAGGATCGCGACCTCCGCGCGCCGCAGCCCCTCGACCCGGCGCGGCGTCGTGGCGGCGGGCAGGCCCACGTCCTCGGGGGACAGCGCCGCGCGGCGCGAGGTGAGGAAGTCGCGCAGTTCGTTCGCCATGACGGCGAGTATGGCTTCTCCGCCGGCCGGTCGGCAGCTCGTGGGTGGTACCGCCAGAGCCACGACCAGGGGTACCAGCCATCCCCTTCGCCCCGCGGTCCCGTTGCGGCGTAATGGAAAGCGTCAACAACGTCATCGCGAGGAGAACATCGTGCCTGTCTGGTTCGTCACCGGAGCGTCCCGCGGACTGGGGCTGGAGATCGTGAAGGCGGCGCTGGGCCGGGGTGACTCGGTGGTGGCCGGCGCCCGCGACCCGAGGGCGTTCGACGCGCTGCGGTCGGACGATCTGCTCGCCGTGCCGCTGGACGTCACCGACCAGGACCAGGTCGACGCCGCCGTGGCCGCGGCCGTGACCCGGTTCGGCGGGATCGACGTCCTGGTCAACAACGCCGGCCGCGGCCTCGTCGGTGCCGTCGAGGAGACCAGCGACGCCGAGGCCAGGGCCGTCTTCGACACCAACGTCTTCGGCCTGCTGAACGTCCTGCGCGCGGTCACCCCGGTCCTGCGCGCCGCCCGGAGCGGACGCATCCTGAACATCAGCTCGACCGGCGGCGTGGTCGCGTGGGCGGGCTGGGGCGTCTACAGCGCGACCAAGTTCGCCCTGGAGGGAATCACCGAGGCGCTGCGGCTGGAGCTCGCCCCGCTCGGCATCCAGGTCACCTCGGTCCAGCCGGGCCCGCTGCGCACCGACTTCCTCGCCTCGTCGTCGCTGGGCCAGGTGGACCGGGTCATCGACGACTACGCCACCACCGGCGGCGCGTCCAGGACGTGGGCCGGCGAGAACCACGGTCTGCAGGAGGGCGACCCCGCGAAGGCCGCCGCCGCGATCACCTCGCTGGCCGACCTCGCCTCGATGCCCGCCCGCCTCCCGCTCGGCACGTCCACGCTGGCCGACATCCGGGGCAAGCTCGCGGCCGTCGCCGAGGACCTGGAGACGTGGCAGGACCTGTCCCGCTCGTCCGACTTCGTCCCCGCCTAGGTTCTCCGCGACGACAGAACGGCGCCGCTCCCTGCCCGGGGAGCGGCGCCGTTCGAGGTAGTCCGAGAAGGGCTCAGCCCTGCTTGGTCTCCCAGAAGATCTTGTCGATCTGCGCGATCAGGTCCAGCAGCTGCTGACCGGACGCCGGGTCCATCGACCCCTTGGTGCCCGAGGCACCGGCGGCCTTGGTGGCGCGGTTGAACAGGTCGTGCAGCTCCGGGTACTTCTCGAAGTGCGGCGGCTTGAAGTAGTCCGTCCACAGCACCCACAGGTGGTGCTTGACGAGCTCGCTGCGCTGCTCCTTGATCAGGACGGCGCGCTCCCGGAACTCCGGGTCCTCGTTGGCCTGGTACTTCTCCTGGACCGCCTTGACCGACTCGGCCTCGATGCGGGCCTGCGCGGGGTCGTAGACACCGCAGGGCAGGTCGCAGTGCGCGGTGGCTTCGACGCGCGGGCGGAGAATGCGCGACACGAGTCGCATCGTTCCTCCCAGAATGAAAACAGTGGATGCTCCGACAAGCAGAACCCTACTCCGGCTGCGCGAAAGGTGATCGTTGAGACCACGACTCTCGACCGTGCTCGTCCGCGGGCCGTCGATGGCACCCGCGCTCAGGGACGAGGACATCGTGCTGGTCAGGTGGGGTGCGGTGCCCCGTCCGGGGCAGATCGCCCTCGTGCGGTGGGCCGGGCGGCCGGGGCAGCTCTCGGTGAAACGTGTCTCTCATCCCGTGGACGGGGGGTGGCACGTGGTGGGTGACAACCCGTTCGCGAGCACGGACTCCGAGCAGCTCGGGGCGGCCGAGGTGCTCGGAGTCGTCAAAGCTCGACTGTGGCCGAGGCCCGCGTTCAGGCTTTGAGCGACGCGTAGAGCGCCAGGCAGTCCTCGTAGCGGGGGAGCACGCCGGCCTCGTACGCCTGCGCCAGGGTGGGGGCCGCGGTGTCCTTCTCCGACAACAGGAACTCGAGCTCGCGCGGCCACGGGAGGTCGAGCGCGGGGTCGAGCGGGGTCAGGCCGTGCTCGCCGGACGGGGTGTAGGGGGTGGAGCAGAGGTAGTTCATCGTCGTGTCGTCCTCGAGGGCGATCATCGCGTGGCCCAGGCCCTCGGCGAGGTAGACCGCGTTGCACTTCTTCGAGTCGACGAGCACCGCCTCCCACTGGGCGAAGGTGGGCGAGCCGACGCGGATGTCGACGACCACGTCGATGAACGAGCCGCGCGGGCAGAAGACGTACTTCGCCTGGGACGGCGGGACGTCCGCGTAGTGGATGCCGCGGATGGTGCCCGCGCGGGACACGCTGTGGTTGGTCTGGGCGACCCTGAGGGGGTGGCCGACCGCCTCCGTGAAGGCGGCCTCCTGGTACGGCGAGACGAACACGCCGCGGTCGTCGGGAAATGTACGAGGGGTGAACTCGAACGCGCCGTTGATTTTCAGCGAACTCGCCTGCATGCCGTCACTCTAAGGCGTCAATCTTTCTTGACCGATCGGGTGCTTCCTGCCAGCGGAAACTGACCGGTCGGTTCAGAAAACCGGACGGACGTCTTGCTACATGCCCTCTGACCTGCGGAAAAAGTGTGATCCCCGCCGCAGACAGCGGCGCGCGACCCTGCCACACTTCGCGTCACCCGCAGCACTCGGGCAGTTTTCCGCCGCAACTCGTCGGAGGACGTCGACCGAGTTTCCAGGCCCCGTGTACCCGGCGTGACAACGCTGGGACGGTGCGCCGTTTGGTGATGAGCCCACGTTGGGCCACTACGCCGCCCGCACCGCAGGAGGGACGCCGTGACAGCAGTGAACGAAGCCCGTACCGAGAACTCCGATCCGACTCAGCTGACGGACGACGAGATCTTCAACGCGCACCTGGGCGGGAAGCTCGAGGTCGGCGCGACCGCCTCGCTCGCTGACCCGAAAGCGCTGTCCATCGCCTACACCCCCGGCGTCGCGCGGGTGAGCACGGCCATCGCGCGGGACGCCTCCCTCGCCGCCAAGTACACCTGGGCGCACCGGCTCGTGGTCGTCGTCAGCGACGGCACCGCCGTGCTCGGCCTCGGCGACATCGGCCCCAGCGCGTCCCTGCCCGTCATGGAGGGCAAGTCCGCGCTGTTCAAGACCTTCGGCGGCCTCGACTCCATCCCGCTCGTGCTCGACACGACGGACGTGGACGAGATCGTCGAGACGCTCGTCCGGCTGCGCCCGTCGTTCGGCGCGGTCAACCTGGAGGACGTCTCCGCGCCGCGCTGCTTCGAGCTGGAGCGCAAGCTCATCGAGGCGCTCGACTGCCCGGTCATGCACGACGACCAGCACGGCACGGCCGTCGTCTCGCTGGCCGCGCTCAACGGCGCGAACACGGTGCTCGGCAAGGACATCGGCGACCAGCGGGTGGTCATCTCCGGTGCGGGCGCCGCGGGCATCGCGATCGCCAAGATCCTCATCGCGGCCGGCGCCGGTGACATCACGCTGCTCGACTCGCGCGGCATCGTCCGCACGGGCAGGGCCGGGCTCAACCCGGTCAAGGAGGAGATCGCGGCGGTCACCAACCGGTCGGACCTCGACGGCGGGATCGACGTCGCCCTGCGCGGCGCCGACGTCTTCATCGGCGTGTCGTCGTCGAAGGTGTCCGAGGACCTGATCGCGAGCATGGCCGCCGACTCGGTCGTCTTCGCGCTCTCGAACCCCGACCCCGAAGTGCACCCGGAGGTCGCCGCACGGCACGCCGCGATCGTGGCGACGGGCCGCAGCGACTTCCCGAACCAGATCAACAACGTGCTCGCGTTCCCCGGCATTTTCCGCGGGGCGCTCGACGCGGGCGCGCGCCGGATCACCGAGGGCATGAAACTCGCCGCGGCCGACGCAATTCTGGCCGTCGCGAAAGATGATTTGGGCCCAGACCGAATTGTTCCGTCGGCGCTGGACCCGCGGGTCGGACCCGAGGTCGCGGCGGCTGTCGCGGTCGCGGCGAAGGCCGATGGAGTGGCCTGACCTGCACCTCGTCGAGGGCGCATTCGCCAGCCATTTGCATCGCGCGGGAACCGGAACCACGAACGTGGCTTTTCGTTAACCCGTGCAGGGGTGGGCGATGACGCTCTGAAGCGCTACCGTCCCTCTCCTCGGGTGTTCACCCGGGGAGAGGGTTCGTGTTTGCCGCCGTTCGGGTGCCGTTGTCGTGCCCACCCGAATTGCCGCGGGCGGTGAATGCGGGAGAGGGTGGGTCGGTGCCCAAGTGGGTGGGACGCGCGACGGTGGTGAACGGCCGTGCACGGACGGCTGAGAGGCCTCCGGTGACGCTCGACGGGCTGACCATGCCCGACACGCCGTCGTTGCTGGTCGACGGCAAGGGCTTCGTCATGCAGGCCAACCACGCCGCCGTCGAGCTGGCCGGCGCGCAGGGGCTGGACGACCTCGTCGGGCACCCCTTGGGCGAGCTGCTGCTCGGCAACGCCTCCGACCTCCGCCTGGCCCGCGCCGACGGCTCCGAGCTGCCGGTCCGCGTCGCCCGCACGGCCGTCCCGGGAACGGGCCTGCAGGCCGTCCTGCTGATCGACGTCTCCGACCTCGCCGCCGCCGCGGACGCGTTGCGCGACGAACAGCGCCGCCTGCGCAAGGTGCAGCGGGTCGCGGAGCTGGGTTCCTGGGAGTTCGACCCCGGCACCGGCATGACCGTCTGGTCCGACACGCACTACGAGCTGCTCGGCATCGACCGCGGCACCGTCGTGCCGGGCGCGCAGGCCGTGCTCGACGTCGTGCACCCCGACGACTTCCACATGGTCGAGACGTACTGGCACGGTCGCGAGATCACCGGCGACCCGATCGACATCGAGTACCGGATCATCCGGCCCGACGGCCAGCTGCGGTGGATCCGCGGCGTCGCCGAGGCGCGGCTGGACGACGCCGGCGCGCTGGACAAGATCACCGGCTACATCCGCGACATCACCGAGTCCAAGCGCGCGGCCACCGACCTCGCCCAGGAACGGGCGCGGCTGCTGGAGGCGCAGCGCATCGCCCGCATCGGCAGCTGGGCGTACGAGACCGGCACCCGCGCCGTGCACCGCAGCGAGGTGCTGCTGGAGATGTACGCCGAGCTGGGCATCACCCCGGACGACGACCTGCTCAGCGGCGTGCACCCGGACGACCGCGAGGCCGTCAAGGCGATCCGCCACTCGCTGCTGCACGCGAGCGACGGCGAACCGGTCGAGGTCGAGGTCCGCAGCGAGGTCGGCGAACGCGTCTACATGTGCCGTGCGCGCGCCGAGATCGCGCCGTCCGGACGCATCGAGCGCTACCACGGCACGATCCAGGACGTCACCGAGGCGCGGGCGCTGGAACGCCAGATGCGCGAGGACCGCCGAAGATTGGCGGACGCGCAGCAGGCCGCCCGGCTCGGCATGTGGGAGTGGAAGCCGTCGACCGGCGTGGTCGTGTGGTCGGACATGCTCCGCGAGCTCTACGGCATCCCCGCCGACGTGGCGGGCGACTACCGGTACTACCTCGACCTCGTGCACCCGGAGGACCGCGCCTGGGTCGACGACCTGTGGCGGCAGCTCGCCGTCGACGAGGTCGCCGTCCAGTGCGAGCACCGTGTGGTGCGGCCGACCGACGGCGCGACGCGCATCTTCCGGTGCCACGGCATGATCGTCCACGATCCGCACGGCAACCAGCTCGCCGTCGGCACCGCGCAGGACGTCACCGAACAGCGCGCCGCCGAGGCCCGCATGAAGCGGTCGTCGCAGCGCTTCACCGACCTCGTCTCCGTCACCCCGGTCGGCATCGGCCTGTTCGACGAGGGCGAGCGCCTGGTCGACGCGAACGACGCGCTGTGCGACCTGCTGGGCATGGAGCTGGAGCAGCTGCGCGGCATGACCGCCGAGCAGCTCACCCACCCCGAGGACACCTCGCCGGGCCTGCAGTGGGCCGCCGAGCGCACGCAGAAGATCCCGCAGCGCATCCTCGTGCGCCCCGACGGCGAGAAGGTCTACTGCGAGCTGCACATCGCGCTGTCCGTGCAGGACGACGGCCGCCGCTTCTGGCTGATCGTGTTCCTGGACATCACCGAACGCCGCCGCGCCGCCGAGGCGTTGCGCCACCAGGCCACCCACGACGAGCTGACCGGGCTCCCGAACCGCGCGCTGGTGAAGGAGATCCTCGGCGAGGTGCTCGACGGGCCGGGCCGCTCCAAGGTCGCCGTGCTCTTCTGCGACATCGACAACTTCAAGCGCGTCAACGACTCCCTGGGTCACGACGCGGGCGACGAGCTGCTCGTGGCACTGGCCCGCAGGCTGGAGGGCGGCCTGCCCGACGGCTGCACGGCCGCACGCCTGTCCGGCGACGAGTACGTGATCATCTCCGAGGACATCGACGCGGTGGGCGGCGTGGACGCGCTGGCGACGCGGGTGGCGTCGTTGCTGCGCACCGCCGTTCCCGTGCACGGCCAACTGGTCCGCGTCTCCGCGTCGATCGGTGCCGCCGTCCCGAACGGCTCGCGCGCCAACGGCGCGGACCTGCTGCGGTTCGCCGACGCCGCGATGTTCGAGGCGAAGCGCGCGGGCGCCGGTCGCGTCTCGCTGGCCTCGGCCGCGCTCATCGCCTCCGCCGACCGCCAGGTCCACCTCGAAGGCCAGCTGCGCGACGCGTTGCAGCACGACGGCCTGGCGTTGCACTACCAGCCGGTCGTGGGCGTGGACGGGTCCGTGCTGACCGCCGAGGCACTGGTGCGCTGGCCGCACCCGGACCGCGGCCTGCTACCGCCGGACGTGTTCCTGCCGGTCGCCGAACAGGGCGACCTGATGCGCGAGCTCGACCGCTGGGTGCTGCGCACGGCGCTGAAGGAGGCCGCGACGTGGCCCGCGCCCGACGGCCGCCCGGTGTCCGTCGCGGTGAACCTGGCCGGTCTGGTGCCGGGCGATCCGGAGTTCGTCGACATCGTGTCGACCGCGATCATGGAGTCCGGCGTCCCGTGGGAACGCGTGGTGCTGGAGCTCGTCGAGACGGCGTTCGTCGACCTGCCCTCACGCGTGCGGCAGTCGATGGACGAGCTGGTGAAGCGCGGCGTGCAGTTCGCCGTAGACGACTTCGGCACCGGCTACTCGTCGCTGGCCCGCCTGAAGGACCTGCCGGCGCAGATCATCAAGGTGGACCGCCGGTTCGTCTCCGGCGTGGGCAACGACTCGTCGGACTTCGCCGTCGCCCGCGCCGTCGTCGACATGGCCCGTGCGATGGGGCGCAAGTGCGTGGCCGAGGGCGTGGAGACGGCCACGCAGTTCCACGTGCTGCGCGGGGTGGGGGTGGACGCGTACCAGGGCTGGTTGTTCTCGCGTCCGGTGCCGCCCAAGGAGTTCCGGGCCGTGCTAGCCCTCGGACCGCTCCACATACCGCGCGCTGGCTGAGACCTCCGGCAGCAGCGCCGCGATCCGGTGCTTGGGCAGGTCGATGAGCCGCAGCTCCAGGTCGTCCGCCGCCACCGGGGCGTTGTCGACGATCTCGGTCGCCTGCCGCTTGGTCAGCACGCCCTGCGACGCCGTGATCAACGCCTCGCGCCACACGTTGCGCAGCTTGCCGTGCGCCTTCATCAGCACCTCGCGGACGGTGCGGTCGCCGAGCGACAGCGTGCCGGTGAGGACCTGGTCGGCGACCACGATCGTCGTCTTGGAATCCGGGTTGTTGCGCAGGAACTTCAGCGTGAACCGGGTCGCGACGAGCTCCTGGAGCTCCTTCTGCCCCGCCTCCGACGACACCGCGGGGTGGTTGTTCGGCACCAGGCACGCCAGGCGGGCGGGGGACGACGACAGCAGCGTCCGCAGCAGCCACGGGCCGGGGTCCGCCGAGAGGTCGACGGCCAGCGACGCCGCGCCCTTGCCGACGGGTTCGGTCCAGCCCGCGGCACGGGGCTTGGGCGGGGGCGAGGACTCCGGGCGCGGGGCCAGGTCGGACAAAGCGGTCAGCGCTTCCTTCGACGGGCCGGACGACTCCACGGACTGCGCGCCGTGCGTGTAGATCCGCGTGCCGCCGGCCACCGCGCGGCGGCCGGTCGGGCGGCAGACGTACAGGTCGGCGGCCGAACCGATGGCCTGCGCGCCGTCGAAGCGGTGGAACGCGGGCAGGATCGCCTCGAAGACGAGTCCGAGCTTCTGCAGCTCCTGCTGCACCTTCAGGCCCAGCGCGGGGGTGCGGTCGGAGAAGCCGTACGCCAGCAGCACGCGGCCGGTGGCGATGTCCTCCAGCGCCTCCACGCCGCGGCCCGCGAACAGGCCCATTCCCTCCGGGGTGTACGGCGGGTCGCTGAAGACGAGGTCGAACGACTCCAGCGCGGCCTGGGGCAGCCCGAAACGCATGTCGCAGTGCAAGGTCCGGATGTCGAGGCCGCGCGCGGAGGCCCGCGAGTCGATGAACTCCAGCAGCCGCTCGTCGAGGTCGACGACCGTGATCGACACGTCCGGGTTGACCGCGGCGACGGCCAGCGACGTGAGGTCGTGGTCGCCCAGGCACAGCAGGCGCCTGCCGGCCAGGTCGTAGGTCGCGTTCAGCCACACCGCGCGGTTGAGGGCGGTCTCCGCCGTCGCCTGCACGTGGTCCAACGAGGACAGAGGCGGTGGCACGTCGGCGATGTCCACGAGGATCTGCCGCAGCACGTCCGTGTGGTCGCGGACACCCGAGACCCCGAACTCGGCGCGGTAGGACGCCACCAGCCCGGGCGCGATGCGGTAACGATCGCCTGAAGTTTCGGCGTCGTCGCCCAGCGCCCTGAGCAGGTCCTGGACGGTGCGGCGGGGCACGGCAGGCAGGCGCACGAGCTCGGCCAGCGGGTGCCAGTCCTCGCTGAGCAGGGACAACACCTCGCGGAGCTTGCGGGCGTGGGCCCCGCGTTCCGCCACCAACTGCCGAACCTGGTCGATCGTCACAAGCGGTAAACCATACGGCCTGCCACATCGTGGAACGTTGTGCCGGGGTACGCCGAACGAGTTAAGGTCTTTGGGATCTACATCCAGGGCGGTCCAAACGGGGTGGCCGTCGCGACCGGAGGGATCTTCGGGTGATCGAGTTCCGGGCCGTCACCAAGCGGTTCGAGGACGGGACCATCGCTGTCGACGAGCTCGACCTCGCGGTCGAGGCGGGCACCATCACGGTGTTCGTCGGTCCTTCCGGCTGTGGCAAGACCACGTCCCTGCGCATGGTCAACCGCATGATCGACCCCACGTCGGGCACGATCCTCGTGGACGGCAAGGACGTCCTGACCGTCGACCCGCCGACGCTGCGGCGCGGCATCGGCTACGTGATCCAGCAGGCGGGCCTGTTCCCGCACCGCACGGTGCTCGACAACGTCGCGACCGTGCCGCTTCTGTCCGGTTGGGACAAACGCAAGGCCCGCACGCGCGCCGCCGAGCTGCTGGAGATCGTCGGGCTCGACCCGGCGTTCGGCAAGCGGTACCCGGCGCAGCTGTCGGGCGGTCAGCAGCAACGCGTGGGCGTCGCCCGCGCGCTCGCCGCCGACCCGCCGGTGCTGCTGATGGACGAGCCGTTCAGCGCGGTCGACCCGGTCGTGCGCGAGGACCTGCAGAACGAGCTGTTGCGCCTGCAGGCGGAGCTCGACAAGACGATCGTGTTCGTCACGCACGACATCGACGAGGCGCTCAAGCTCGGCGACCGCGTCGCGGTGTTCCAGAAGGGCGGGCACCTCGCGCAGTACGCGAAGCCGCAGGAGCTGCTCAGCGCGCCCGCCAACGACTTCGTGGCCTCGTTCGTCGGCCGCGACCGCGGCTACCGCACCCTCACGTTCCTGCACGCCGAGGTGCCCGTGCACCCCGTCGCGACGGCGAAGCTCGGCGAGCGCGTCACCATCACCGACTGGACGCTCGTCGTCGACGACCACGACCGGCCGAAGGGCTGGCTGTCCGGTGTGGACGGTGAGGTCGAGGTCAGCGAGAAGGACGTGATCTCCGGCGGTTCCCTCTACGACGGCTCGACGCTGCGGGGCGCGCTCGACGCGGCGCTCAGCTCGCCGTCCGCGCTCGGCGTGGTGGTCGACGACGCGGGCGCGGTCACCGGCGTGGTCAGGGCCGACGACGTGATCCAGGCCCTCGCGAAGGCCCGCGCGGCGGGTGAGGTCCCGAAGTGACCTGGATCCTCGAGAACTGGGTGAGGTTCTGGGAAGTCACCGAGGTGCACCTGCGGCTCTCCGTCGTGCCGGTGCTGATCGGGTTCGTGCTGTCCATCCCGCTGGGGTGGCTCGCGAGCCGGTCCTCGACGACGCGCGCGATCCTCTTCCCGCTGGCCAACATCCTGTTCACGATCCCGTCGATCGCGCTGATCGTGATCACGCCGGTGCTGATCGGCGTGAAGATCCTCGACGAGATCAACGTCATCGTGCCGCTGGTGATCTACACCGTCGCGCTGATGGTGCGGTCGGTCGCGGACGCGCTGTCGGCGGTGCCGGGCAACGTGACGGCCGCGGCGAACGCGATGGGCTACCGGCCGTTGCGCCGGTTCCTCACGGTCGACTTCCCGCTCGCGCTGCCGGTCACGATCGCGGGCCTGCGCGTCGCGACGGTGTCGAACATCAGCATGGTGAGCGTGGGCGCGCTCGTCGGTCTCGGCGGCTACGGCCAGCTCTTCACCGAGGGCTACCAGACCGACAACACCGACAAGGTGCTCGCGGGTCTCATCGGGACGGTCGTGCTGGCGGTGCTCGCGGACGGTTTGCTGTTGCTGGCGGGGCGCCTGCTCACGCCGTGGGCTCGGGCGGGGAGGTGAGCTGAGTGGGTGGCTGGCTCTTCGACCCCGCGCACTGGTCCGGTTCGACCGGGATCCCGGTGCGGCTGGTGGAACACCTCGGCTACACCCTGCTGACGCTGCTGATCGCCGCGGTGATCGCGATCCCGCTCGGCGCGTTCGTCGGGCACACCGGCAAGGGCGGCTTCGTCATCGTCGGCCTGTCCAACGCGCTGCGGGCGCTGCCGACCACGGCGGTGCTGATCCTCGTCGTGCTGTGGGCGGGTCTCGGCGACTTCCCGGTGTACGTCGCACTGGTGCTGCTGGCGATCCCGCCGATCATGGCGGGTACCTACGCCGGCGTGCGCGCGGTCGACCCGGTGACCGTCGACGCGGCGCGCGGTGTCGGCATGCGCGAGTCGGGCGTGCTGCTGCGGGTGGAGATCCCCAACGCGCTTCCCCTGATCTACGGCGGTTTCCGCGGCGCCGCGCTGCAGGTCGTCGCGACCGCCACCATCGCCGCCTACACCGGCGCCGGTGGTCTCGGCAGGCTCGTCTTCGACGGCCTCGCCCTGCAGGAGTTCGGACAGATGCTCGCCGGCGCGGTGCTCGTGGCACTGCTCGCCGTCCTAGTCGACCTGGGGTTCGCCGGCCTGCAACGGCTGACGGTCTCGCCAGGGCTGCGTCCAGCTGGAACCGGAGGAAAGAGATGAAGCGCATCGCGACAGCCGTCGCCGCGGTCATGCTTTTGTCGGCGTGCGGTGGTGACCCGCTGACGGGCGGCGCCAACAACCCGGCCCCCACGGACACCATCGTCGTGGGATCGGGCAACTTCACGGAGTCGCGCCTGCTCGCCGAGATCTACGCGGAAGCGTTGACGGCCAAGGGCGTCAAGGTCTCCAAGAAGCTCAACATCGGCAACCGCGAGCTGTACTACAAGGGCGTGCAGGACGGCTCGATCGACCTGATCCCCGAGTACACCGGCGTGCTCCTCAAGTACATCAACAAGGACGCGACCGAGGTCGGTTCCGACGAGGTGTACGCGGCGCTGAAGAAGGCCCTGCCGCAGAACCTGGTCGTGCTCGACAAGTCGGAGGCCGAGGACAAGGACGCGGTCGTCGTCACCAAGCAGATCGCGGCCCAGTACAGCCTGAAGTCGATCGACGACCTCGTGCCGTACTGCAAGGACCTGGTCTTCGGCGGCCCGCCGGAGTTCCAGAACCGCCCCGACGGCCTGCCGGGCCTGAAGGCCAAGTACAGCTGCGAGTTCAAGGAGTTCAAGGCCCTCGACGTCGGCGGCCCGCTGACCGTCGCCGGCCTGAAGGACAACACGGTGCAGGCGGCCGACCTGTTCACGACGGACTCGTCCATCAAGGCCAACGAGTTCGTGGTGCTGGAAGACCCGAAGAACGTGTTCGCCGCGCAGAACGTGCTGCCGCTGATCAACGAGAAGAAGGCGTCGCAGCAGGTGCGCGACACCCTCAACGCCATCTCGAAGAAGCTCGACACGAAGACGCTGCTGGACCTGAACCAGAAGCTGGCCGCGCCGGACAAGCCGGAGCCGGACAAGGTCGCGAAGGAGTGGCTCGCGTCGGCGGGCATCTGACCTGACACCGGGAACCGCCGGCCCGCACCCGTCCTACGGGTGCAGGCCGGCGGTTTTCGCTTGCACGGCCAGAACGACTATCCCGTGGCCACGTGCCCGCCGATCCGCACCGTCAGCTCGTCCGCCGCCTTCCTGACCTCCTTGGCCAGGTCGGGCCAGGTCTGCCCGCAGGGCGTGTCGCACAGGTGCCGGAACGTCACCGTGATGGCCGCGATCGGCCGCTCGCCGTGGTCGAACACCGGCGCCGCCACCGAGGCGAACCCGACCGTCACGTACCCGTCCTCGACCGCCCAGCCCTGCCGGCGTTCGGCGGTCAGCAGCCGGCGCAGCGCCGGGAGGTTGTGCGGGCCGCGGCCGGTGCGGTCGACGAACGACTCGACGGACGGGAACAGTGCCCTGACCTGCGCCGGAGGCACGTGGGCGAGCATCGCGCGGCCGGAGGCCGTCAGATGGGCCGGCAGGCGGACGCCGACGTCGGACACGATCGTCTGGGGTTGCCGGGGCTGTTCGCGTACCAGGTACAGGGCCTCGGCGCCGTGGAGGACACCCAGATGCGCGACCTTTTCCATCCGATCGGCCAGCTTGCGCAACAGAGGGCGCGCGAGGCGCTCCAGCGGGTCGTGGCGCAGGTAGGCGGAGCCCAGCTCGAACGACGCGACGCCCAGGCCGTAGCGCTTCTCCTCGGGGAAGTGGGTCGCGAAGCCGGCCTCGGTCAGTTCCGAGAGCAGGTGGTAGGTCGTTGACCTGGGCAGGTTCAGCTCGCGCGCCACGGACGCCGCCGAGACGGGTCCCGGCCTGCCCGCCAGCAGCCGGAGCACCGCCAGCCCTCGCCTCAGCGCGGGAACGTCACTGCTGCTGCCCACGGAGGTGATTTTCCCACGTGATCCAGCCCACGCCATTACTACATCAGGGCACACTCAACAGAACAGGCCCGGAGTGCGTCATAGGGGTGTGACGGTTTTGAAGGGGGTCGGGATTGACACCGAGTTTCGATGACTTCGTGGCAGAACAGGTGACCCCGTTGCTGCGCTATGCCACCGTGCTCACGTGCGACCCGCACCTGGCCCAGGACGTGGTCCAGGAAGTGCTGCTGCGCGCGCAGCAGAAGTGGGACCGCATCGGATCCGTCGACCTCCCTCACGCCTACGTCAAGCGCATGGTGACCAACGAGTACCTCTCGTGGCGCAGACGCAGGGCCGCCAAGGACGTCGCCCTCTGCATGACAACCCTGGAGTCCGTCACCCCGCCCGTCTCCGACACGACGCACCACTACGACGAGCGGGAAGCCATGTTGCAGCGGATCGCGAAGCTGCCCCGCAAACAGCGGGCCGCGGTCGTGCTCCGCTACTACGAGAACTACGAGGACTCGGAGATCGCACAGATGCTCGGTTGTGCCGAGGGAACCGTGCGCAGCCACATCTCACGTGCGCTGGCCACACTCCGCATGGAACACACGCCGGAACCCGCTGGTGTCGGGTCCCGGCTCGGGGAGGGCCTGTCGTGAACGAGACCGAACAGCTGATCAAGGACGCGCTCGGCCAGCTCGCCGAACGCACGCCGCATCCCGGGCCCACGCTCAACGCCCTGCGGCGCAAGCGCAAACAGCAGCGCAGCAACATCTTCCTGATGGCCACCGCCGGCGTGGCGGCCGTCGCCGTCCTGGTCTTCGCCGGGATGATGGCGAGCGACAGGTACACGCCGACCTCGGACAACGCCGCCGCCGCGCTCATGCCGGCCGGTCAGGGCGCCGAGATCAGGTACACGCCGCACTGGCTGCCGGCCGGGTACGTCGAGACGTTCCGCAGCGTCGGCGACGACACCACCCGCGTCTGGGTGGCGGAGGCCGACAAGGAGAAAGACCCGACCGAGCAGACGGGCGACGCCCGCGTCAGCCTGCGCAGCTCCAAGGACCTGCCGGACCTCACCGGGTGGCAGGAGACGAGCGTCCGCGGGCTGAAGGCCTGGTCGAGGACGGTCCAGGGCCAGTCGCCCACCCCGACGACCGAGGTCCTGTGGCAGGCGCAGGACGTGCTCAGCGTGTCGGTGCGGGGCCAGGCCGACGCCCGGGGAACCGCGCTGAGGATCGCGGACTCGGTGCGGTCGGACGCGAAGCTGCGCTACCTGGCGCCGTTCTCGCTCGACGGCAGGCCCGCGAGCGACATCTGGGGCAGCACGCTGAACCGGTGGACGTCGCAGTGGCGCTCCGAGCAGTACGTGGTGACGCTCTCGACGACCGCTCCGGCGAAGACCGAGGGCACGCCGGTGGCCGTTCGCGGCAAGCAGGGCGCCCTCGTCGGGCACGGTCAGCTGGTGGTGCAGGACAGCGGGCTCTGGCTCACCGTGGCCGGGGAGTCGGAGAGCAACGAGGCCCTGGTGAGCACCGCCAACCGGGTGTCGATGCAGCACATGGACCACCCGGACACGAACTGGCTCGGCAAGGGGCTTTAGCTCCCGTCTGGGATGCCAGACGCCATCCCGCGCTCCGGGGTCGCTGAGTCGGCCCCGGAGCGCTGTGATGTCTGCATGCGACAACCGGTGGAGCTGGGTCCCAAGCCTCTGACCCTCGAGGACGTTCATGCCGTCGCCCGCGACGGCGCTCCGGTGGAGATCACCGCGGCGGCCAGGGAGGCGGTCACCACCGCCCGCGGCCACATCGACCAGCTCGCCACGGCCGAACGCCCCACCTACGGCGTCTCGACCGGGTTCGGCGCGCTCGCCGTCCGGCACATCCCGCCGGACCGTCGTGCCCAGCTCCAGCGGTCGCTGATCCGCTCGCACGCCGCCGGGTCCGGTCCCGAGGTCGAACGCGAGGTCGTGCGCGCGCTGATGCTGCTGCGCCTGCGCACCCTTTCGACCGGCCACACCGGCGTGCGGTTGTCCACTGTGGACGCGATGGCCGGGATGCTGAACGCCGGCATCACGCCCGTCGTGCACGAGTTCGGGTCGCTGGGCTGTTCCGGTGACCTCGCGCCGTTGTCCGCCAGCGCGCTGGCGTTGATGGGCGAGGGCATGGTCCGCAACTCGCGCGACGAGCTCGTCCCCGCCGCCGAGGCGCTGGCGGAGGCCGGGATCGAGCCCGTGCGGCTGGCGGAGAAGGAAGGCCTCGCGCTGATCAACGGCACCGACGGCATGCTCGGCATGCTGTCGCTGGCGATCGCCGACTTCACCCGGCTGCTCGACGTCGCCGACCTCACCGCCGCCATGAGCGTCGAGGCGCTGCTCGGCACCGACCGGGTCTTCGAACCCGAGCTGCACGCGCTGCGCCCGCACCCCGGCCAGAACGTCTCCGCCGCCAGGATGCTCGCGTTCCTGCGCGACTCCGAGATCGTCGCCTCGCACCGCGGCCCCGACTGCACCCGCGTGCAGGACGCGTACTCGCTGCGCTGCTCACCGCAGGTCCACGGCGCCGCCCGCGACACGGTGGCCTACGCGGCGACGGTGGCGGACCGCGAGCTGTCGTCGGTGATCGACAACCCGGTGGTGCTGGCGGACGGCCGGGTCGAGTCGAACGGCAACTTCCACGGCGCGCCCGTCGCGTACGTGCTGGACTTCCTCGCCATCCCGCTCGCGGACGTGGCCTCGATCGCCGAGCGGCGCACCGACCGCATGCTCGACGTCTCGCGCTCGCACGGCCTGCCGCCGTTCCTCGCCGACGACCCCGGCGTCGACTCCGGCCACATGATCGCCCAGTACACGCAGGCCGCGATCGTGTCCGAGCTCAAGCGCCTGGCCGTGCCGGCGTCCGTCGACTCGATCCCGTCCTCCGCGATGCAGGAGGACCACGTGTCGATGGGCTGGTCCGCCGCCCGCAAGCTGCGCAAGGCCGTGGACGGGCTCACCACCGTGCTGGCCGTCGAGCTGCTCACCGCCGCGCGGGCGCTCGACCTGCGCGCGCCCCTCAAGCCCGCCCCCGCGACGGCCGCCGCCGTGGCGAAGCTGCGCGAGACGGTCCAGGGGCCCGGCCCCGACCGCCACCTCGCGCCCGAGATCGCCGCCGCCGAGGCCCTGATTCGAAGTGGAGCACTGTCATGACGACCGTTCGCGCTGACCGAGGCACCGAGCTGACCGCCAAGCAGTGGTCGACCGAGGCCGCTCTGCGGATGTTCCACAACAACCTCGACCCCGACGTGGCCGAGCGCCCCGAGGACCTCGTCGTCTACGGCGGCACGGGCAAGGCCGCGCGCGACTGGCCGTCGTTCGACGCCATCTCCCGCGAGCTGAAGAACCTGGAGGCCGACGAGACGCTGCTCGTGCAGTCCGGCCGTCCGGTCGGCGTCATGCGCACGCACGAGTGGGCGCCGCGCGTGCTCATCGCGAACTCGAACCTCGTGCCGGACTGGGCGAACTGGCCCGAGTTCCGCCGCCTGGAGGCCGAGGGCCTCACGATGTACGGGCAGATGACCGCCGGGTCGTGGATCTACATCGGCACCCAGGGCATCCTCCAGGGCACCTTCGAGACGTTCGCCGCCGTGGCGACCAAGCGCTTCAACGGCACGTTGAAGGGCACGCTCACCGTCACCGCCGGCCTGGGAGGGATGGGTGGCGCGCAGCCGCTGGCCGTGACGATGAACGAGGGCGTCGCGTTGTGCGTCGAGGTCGACCCGCAGCGCGCGCAGCGCCGGGTGGAGACCCGCTACCTGGACGAGATCGCCTCAGACCTGGACTCGGCGATCGAACGTGTGCTGGCCGCGAAGGCCGCCGGTGAGGCCGTGTCCGTCGGTGTGGTGGGCAACGCGGCGGAGATCCTGCCCGAGCTGCTGCGCCGCGAGGTCGCCGTGGACATCGTCACGGACCAGACATCGGCCCACGACCCGTTGGCGTACCTGCCGGTGGGCGTGGCGCTGGAGGACTGGCAGGAGTACGCCGCCGCGAAGCCGGAGGAGTTCACCGACCGCGCCCGTGCCTCGATGGCCGCACACGTCGAGGCGATGGTCGGGTTCCTGGACCGCGGCGCCGAGGTGTTCGACTACGGCAACTCGATCCGCGGCGAGGCGCAGCTCGGTGGCTACGACCGCGCGTTCGCGTTCCCCGGTTTCGTGCCCGCGTACATCCGGCCGCTGTTCTGCGAGGGCAAGGGCCCGTTCCGCTGGGCGGCGCTGTCCGGCGACCCGGCCGACATCGCGAAGACCGACAAGGCGATCCTCGAGCTCTTCCCGGAGAACGAGCAGCTCGCCCGGTGGATCAAGATGGCGGGCGAGCGCGTCGAGTTCCAGGGCCTGCCCGCCCGGATCTGCTGGCTGGGCTACGGCGAACGGCACCTCGCGGGCCTCAGGTTCAACGAGATGGTCGCCTCCGGCGAGCTGTCCGCGCCGATCGTCATCGGCCGCGACCACCTGGACTGCGGCTCGGTGGCGTCGCCGTACCGCGAGACCGAGGCGATGGCCGACGGCTCCGACGCGATCGCCGACTGGCCGTTGCTGAACGCCCTGGTCAACACGGCCTCCGGCGCGACGTGGGTGTCGATCCACCACGGCGGCGGTGTGGGCATCGGGCGGTCGATCCACGCCGGTCAGGTGACGGTGGCGGACGGGACCGAGCTGGCGGCGCAGAAGATCGAGCGCGTGCTGACCAACGACCCCGGCATGGGCGTGATCCGGCACGTGGACGCCGGGTACGACGAGGCCAAGTCGGTGGCGGCCGACAAGGGCGTCCGCATCCCGATGGAGGGCTGATGCTCGACCAGATCGCGGACGTCGGCCGGGACGCCAAGCGCGGCGGCTACTCCCGGCACGCCTACGCCGCTCCCGAGCTCGAGCTCCGCCACTGGTTCGTCGAGCAGGCCGTCCGGCGCGGCCTGGGCGTCGAGACCGACCGGAACGGCAACCTCTGGGCCTGGTGGGGCGAGCGCGGCGACGACGCGCTCGTCACCGGCAGCCACCTCGACTCGGTGCCCGGCGGCGGCGCGTTCGACGGACCGCTCGGGGTCACCAGCTCGTTGCAGGCCGTCGACCTGTTGCAGGCCAAGGGCTTCACGCCGGCCAGGCCGTTCGCCGTCGCCGTCTTCGCCGAGGAGGAGGGCGGCCGGTTCGGTGTCGCGTGCCTGGGCTCCCGCCTGCTCACCGGTGCCATCGACAGGGACAAGGCCCTCGGCCTCCAGGACCCGGACGGCGTCACGCTCGCCGAGGCCATGAAGGCGGCGGGCTACGACCCCGAGCTGGTGGGCAGGGACGACAAGGCGCTGAAGCGCATCGGTCAGTTCGTCGAGCTGCACGTCGAGCAGGGCCGCGGGCTGGCGGTGCCGGTCGGTGTCGCCAGCAGCATCCTCGCGCACGGCCGGTGGCGCTTCACGTTCTCCGGTGAGGGCAACCACGCCGGCGCGACGCTGGTCGAGGACCGCCGCGACCCGATGCTCCCGGCCTCGCACCTCGTTCTGGCGGCGAGGAAAGCCGCCAAGGGCGGTGGCCGGGCGACCGTCGGCCGGATCGTCCCCAACCCCGGCGGCACGAACGTCATCGCGTCCACTGTGGACGTCTGGCTGGACGCCCGCGACAGCGACGACGCGCGCACCCGTGCGATGGTCGCGGAGATCTCCGAGGCGGCGCGGAAGGCCGCCGAGGAGGAGGGCTGCGAGCTGCGCATCACCGAGGAGTCGTACGGCGACACGGTGCACTTCGACGCGGCGCTGCGGGACGACATCGCGCACGCGCTCGGCGGCGTTCCCGCGTTGCCGACCGGCGCCGGTCACGACGCGGGCATCCTCGCCGCGCACGTGCCGACGGCGATGGTGTTCGTGCGCAACCCGACCGGCGTGAGCCACGCGCCGGAGGAGTTCGCCGAACAGGCCGACGTCGACGAGGGTGTCAAGGCACTGGCGGCCACGATCGAACACCTCGCATCGTGAACTTCTGGTGCGAGCGGGCCTGGCTGCCCGACGGCCTCGCCGACCGCGTGCTGGTCAGGGTCGAGAACGGCCTGATCGCGAGCGTGTCCACAGTGGACACCATTCCGCTGGGCGTGCGGAGGCTGCACGGCGTCGTCGTGCCGGGCTTCGCGAACGCCCACTCGCACGCGTTCCACCGGGCGCTGCGAGGCCGGACGCACGGCGGCGGCGGCACGTTCTGGACGTGGCGCGAAGGCATGTACGCGCTGGCGTCCAGGCTGACCCCGCAGTCGTACTACCGGCTGGCCCGCGCGGTGTACGGCGAGATGGCGCTCGCCGGGGTGTCGGCCGTCGGCGAGTTCCACTACGTGCACGACGGGTCGAACGAGTTCGGCCACGCCCTGCGCGAGGCGGCGAAGGACGCGGGCATCCGGCTCACGTTGCTCGACACCTGCTACCTCGCGGGCGGCATCGGCCAGCCGCTCAGCGAGGTGCAGCAGCGCTTCTCCGACGGCACGGCGGAGAGGTGGGCGTCCAGGGTTCGCGAGCTCGAGTCCGACGACGTGATGCGGGTCGGGGCCGCGATCCACTCGGTGCGGGCTGTCCCGCGGGACGAGCTTTCGACGGTGGCACAGGCGTTCCCGGACGCTCCTCTGCACGTCCACCTGTCCGAGCAGCCCGCGGAGAACGAGGCCTGCCTCGCCGCGTACGGCCGCACGCCGACCCAGTTGCTGGAGGAAGCGGGGGCGTTGTCACCGCGCACGACGGCGGTGCACGCCACACACCTCACGCCGCGGGACATCGCGACCCTCGGCCGCACCGGCACGGGCGCGTGCTTCTGCCCGACGACCGAGGCCGACCTCGCTGACGGCATCGGTCCTGCCCGCGAGCTGGCCGACGCGGGCAGCCCGCTGTCGTTGGGCAGCGACCAGCACGCGGTGGTCGACCCGCTGCTGGAGACCCGCGCGCTGGAGCACGGCGAACGGCTCCGCACCGGGCAGCGCGGCCGGTTCTCACCGGAGGAGCTGCTCCAGGCCGCCACCCGCCACTCCGCGCTCGGCTGGGACGGCGGCCGCATCGAGGTCGGCGCGCCCTGCGACCTGGTGGCCATCAGCTGCTCGACACCGCGCACCGCGGGATCGTTGCCGCAGCAGGTGTTCCTGTCGGCCACGGCGTCCGATGTGGACACCGTGGTCGTGGGTGGCAGGGTGGTGGCGTCCGGTGGTGTGCACGAGACCCTGGGAGACGTCGGCAGGCTGCTGGCGGACGCGATCGAGGAGCTGTGGGCATGAGCGTGCTGATCACCGGCATCGGCGAGCTGACGACGAACAGCGAGTCCGCCGGCGACGCGCTGGTCGTCGACGGCTCGGAGATCGCCTGGGTGGGGGCGGCGGGCGAGGCCCCGGCGGCCGACGAACGGGTCGACGTCGAGGGCCGGGCCGTGCTGCCCGGCTGGGTCGACAGCCACACCCACCTCGTCTTCGCGGGCGACCGCACCGCCGAGTTCGGTGCGCGCATGGCCGGCAAGCCCTACACCGCGGGCGGCATCGCCGTGACGGTGAACGCGACTCGGGCCGCCACCGACGCCGAACTGTCCGAGGTCGTGCGCAGGCACGTCGCCGAGGCGTTGCGGCAGGGCACGACGTTCGTCGAGACGAAGACCGGCTACGGCCTGAACGTCGCCGACGAGGTGCGATCGGCCCGCATCGCCGCCGGACACGTGGACGAGGTGACGTTCCTCGGAGCGCACCTCGTCCCGCCCGGCGAGGACGCCGACACCTACGTCGACCTGGTCCGCGGCGAGATGCTCGACGCCGTCGCACCGCTCGTGAGCTGGGCGGACGTGTTCTGCGAGAAGGGCGCGTTCGACTACGACCAGTCCAGGGCGGTGCTGGAGGCCGCGAAGGCGAAGGGCCTCGGCCTGCGCGTGCACGGCAACCAGCTCGGCGAGGGCCCCGGGGTGCGGCTGGCCGTGGAACTGGGCGCCGCCTCCGTCGACCACTGCACCTACCTGTCGGCGGAGGACGTCGACGCGCTGGCGTCGTCGGACACCGTCGCCACGCTGCTGCCGGCGTGCGACCTGTCGACGCGCCAGTCGCTGCCCCCGGCCCGTGCCCTGCTCGACGCCGGTGCGACGGTCGCGCTGGCCAGCAACTGCAACCCCGGCTCGTCCTACACCTCGTCGATGGCGTTCTGCGTGACGACGGCGGTTCTGCAGATGCGGATGACCGTCGAGGAGGCCGTGTGGGCGGCGACGGCGGGCGGCGCGCGGGCGTTGCGCCGTGACGACGTCGGCGTGATCAGGCCCGGTGCGCGCGCCGACCTCCACGTGCTGGACGCGCCGTCGATCACGCACCTGGCGTACCGGCCGGGGGTTCCGTTGACGTACGCGGTGTGGCGTCGGGGCGAGAGGTCCGTCTAGGACGCGACCCTCCGTGTGGGCCTACTGGCGCAGGCCCGAGGGCCGTACGGTGGCGCGGTGGACTTCGCGGAGGCCCTGACGAAAGCCGTCGACAACAGCGGCCTGAGCCTCGAACGCGTCCAGCACCACCTGGCCGCGCGGGGCATGCAGGTGAGCCTGTCGACGTTGAGCTACTGGCGTCGCGGCCGCAGCAGGCCGGAACGGCCGGAGTCGCTGAAGGTCGTCACGGCCCTGGAGGAGCTGCTCGGCCTCGGCGAGGGCTTCCTGACGGATCGGCTCGGCGACAGGCGGCCGCGCGGGCGGTGGGTCGGCCAGGCGATGTCGCTGGAGGACATGTGGGACTCGCGCGCCACCGACCTCGGCGAGGTCATGGCGCGGATCGACCGGCTGCAGCCGACGGCGTCGACGTACCTGAGCGTGAGGGACCGGCAGGTCATCGGGCCGGACCGGCGCGAGGTCGAGATGCACTGCACGGGCATCGTGCAGGCGCTGGAGGACGGCGTCGACCGGTTCCTGGCCATCCAGCTCGCCGACCCGACGGACCTCGGCGTCGCGTCCATCGAGGCAGGCCCGCCGTGCCGGCTCGGGCGGGTGCGCAGCGAGGACGCCACCGGGTTCCTCGTCGCGGAGGTCCTCTTCGACCGGGTGCTGCGCGCGGGGGAGACGGCGCTCGTCGACTACCGGGTGCGGATGAGGCCCGGTGCGGACAGCGAGGTCTGCGACCGGCGGTTCCTGCGGCCGGTGGGCGACTACGTGCTGCAGATCGACTTCCACCCGGACGCGGTGCCCGCGCGGTGCTTCCAGTTCGCGCGGCCCTCGCTGCACGAACCGGAGACCGCGCTCAACGACCTGTGGATCGGGACGACCGCGTCCACGCACATCCACGTGCGGAACTCGAAGCCCGGGATCTATGGAGTGCGGTGGGAGTGGGAGTAGGCCGCTACTTCCCACTCCCACCGCAAGCGCCCCCAGTTCCGCGACGCGCTCGGCCGAGCCGCATTCGGCCTTCCGCATCAAGGGCGCTGGGACGGCCGTCGCCGCTGCAGGGGGGCGGCGACGGCGGGCTCAGGTGTTCACCACGCGATTGTCGAATTCGGCGCACGCATTCCTGATTCGCGCGTCAAGAATGTGTGGAACCACATCGGGCCAGGTCGCACGGGGTGTTCCTCCTGGCCGGTGATGAACGGGTGAACACCAAGAAACTAACGCGAGTCGTGTGTCGGATAACAGGTTCGAAACTTCAGTTGTCAAATCTGTCAAAACTGTGGCGGTGCCCGCCGGTGATCACCGGCCGTAGCATTCGACCGTGCCGGAGTTCGCGGAGGAGCTGACCAGGGCGGTCGAGGCGAGCGGTCTCAGCCTGGAGCGGATCCAGCACCACCTGGAGGTCCGCGGCCTCCAGGTCAGCCAGTCGACGCTGAGCTACTGGCGCCGCGGCCGCAGCCGTCCGGAACGCCCGGAGTCGCTCGCCGCCGTCGCCGCCCTGGAGGAGATCCTGCAGCTCTCGCCCGGCGCGTTGACGGGCAGGCTGGGGGACCGGCGGCCGCGCGGCAGGTGGGTCGAGCGCGCCACCGCGCTGGAGGGCATCTGGGGCGACGCCGCGATCGACCTGGGCCGCGAGATCGCCCGCGTCGACAAGCTCCTGCCCGCCCCCGCGAGGTACCTGAGCGTGCGGGACAGGGTGCTGATCGGCCCGGACCGGCGGGAGGTCGAGATCCGCAGCAGCGCCGTGATCGAGGCGTACGAGGACGGCGTCGACCGAATGCTCCTCGCGAAGACCGCCGACGACACCGACCTCTCACCCGGCGACGTCGTGGCGGAGCGGTCGTGCCGCGTGGGCAGGGTGCGCAGGGACGACGACCGCAAGCTGCTCGTCGCGGAGATCATCCTCGACCGCGTGCTGCGCGCGGGCGACACCGCGCTCGTCGACCTGCGGCTGATCTCCGACCCCGGCGCGGACAGCTCGTCGGCCGACCGCACGTTCCTCCGCACGCTGCGCAACTACGTCCTGGAGGTCGAGTTCCACCCCGACGCGGTTCCCGTGCGGTGCCACAGCTTCCGCCGGTCAGGACCGGACGGGCAGGACGTCGGCACCGGCGAACTGTGGATCGGCACCACCTCCGCCGCGCACCTGCTCGTGCCCGAGGCCAGGGCGGGCCACGTGCACGGCATCAGGTGGGAGTGGGAATAGCCTGCTGGAGCAACTCCACGTGGCACCGGCGGTCAGTCAGGGGCAATGTGAGAGGCATGGAGTACACCCACCTCGGCCGCAGCGGCCTGTCCGTCTCCCGACTGTGCCTCGGCACGATGAACTTCGGTCCCGAGACGTCCGAGGCCGACAGCCACGCGATCATGGACCGCGCCCACGAGCACGGCCTGAACTTCTTCGACACGGCCAACGTCTACGGCTGGAAGCAGGGCGAAGGCGTCACCGAGAACATCATCGGACGCTGGTTCGCCCAGGGCGGTGGCCGCCGCGAGAAGACGGTCATCGCCACCAAGCTCTACGGCAGCATGGGTGACTGGCCGAACGAGACCAAGCTGTCGGCGCTGAACATCCGCCGCGCCGCCGACGCGTCGCTCAAGCGCCTGCAGACCGACTACATCGACCTCTACCAGATGCACCACGTCGACCGCGAGACGCCGTGGGACGAGATCTGGGAAGCCTTCTCCGTGCTGCGCCAGCAGGGCAAGGTCATCTACTTCGGCTCGTCGAACTTCGCGGGCTGGCACATCGCCCAGGCCCAGGAGGCCGCGCGCACCCGCGGGTTCCTCGGCCTGGTGTCCGAGCAGTCGATCTACAACCTGATGACCCGCTGGGTGGAGCTGGAGGTCCTGCCCGCAGCCAAGCACTACGGCCTCGGCGTCATCCCGTGGTCGCCGCTGCACGGCGGCCTGCTGGGCGGCGTCCTGCGCAAGCAGCGCGAGGGCACGGCGTCGCGCGGGGCGTCCGGCCGTTCCGCGGACGCGCTGGAGAAGTACCGCGACCAGATCGAGGCCTACGAGAAGCTGTGCGCCGAGCTGGGCGAGGACCCGGCGAACGTCGGCCTCGCGTGGCTGCTGCACCAGGACGGCGTCACGGCACCGATCATCGGGCCGCGCACCGGCGAGCAGCTGGACAACTCGCTGCGCGCCGCGGAGCTGAAGCTCGACGCGGACGTGCTGGCGAAGCTGGACGAGCTGTTCCCGGCTCCGGCGCCGAACGGGTCGAAGCCGGCGCCGGAGGCCTACGCCTGGTAGGTCAGTCCTCGAAGTCGTCGTCGTCGCGCGCGAGGAACGTCGCGAAGCGCTCGACGGGCGTCTCGAACTCGGGGTTGGCGTCGACGAACTCCCGCAGCTTGTCGGCGAGCCACGCGAAGGTGACCTCCTCGTCGCCGCGCCGCTTCTCGAGCTCCTCGATGCCGCGATCGGTGTGGTACATGGCGGAAACTCCTGTGGGGGCTGGAAAAACGAGCCGCCGGACCCGTGTGGATCCGGCGGCTCGTCCTCGATCAGGCGGGGTTACTCGAACGCGCGCGTGATGATCTCGCGCTGCTCGACCTCGTGCACCTTGCTCGAACCGGCCGACGGGGCGGCCATCGGGCGGCGCGACACGCGGCGGACGGTGCCCAGGTGCTCGGGCAGCAGCTCCGGCAGGGCCAGGCCGTAGAACGGCCACGCACCCTGGTTCGCCGGCTCCTCCTGCACCCAGCGGATGTCCTTCGCGTTCGGGTAGCGCTCCAGGGTCTCGGTCAGCTTGCGGGCCGGGACCGGGTAGAGCTGCTCGACGCGCACGATCGCCACGTCGCCGCCGCCGCGCTTCTCGCGCTCGGCGTGCAGCTCGTAGGAGATCTTGCCGCTGCACAGCAGGACCTTCGTGACCGCGCTCGGGTCCTTGATCGTCGGGTCGTCCATCACCGAGTGGAAGCGGTCGTCGGTGAACTCGGCGGTGCCGCTGACGGCTGCCTTGAGGCGCAGCATCGACTTCGGCGTGAACACCACCAGCGGCCGGTCGACGCCGTCGAGGGCGTGGCGGCGCAGCAGGTGGAAGTAGTTCGCCGGGGTCGACGGGACCGCGACGGTCATGGAGCCCTCGGCGCACAGCTGCAGCCAGCGCTCGATGCGGCCCGACGTGTGGTCGGGGCCCTGGCCCTCGTGGCCGTGCGGCAGCAGGATCACGACGTCGGAACGCTGACCCCACTTGGCCTCACCGGACGAGATGAACTCGTCGATGATCGGCTGCGCGCCGTTGACGAAGTCGCCGAACTGCGCCTCCCACAGCACGAGCGCCTGCGGGTTCGCGACCGAGTAGCCGTACTCGAAGCCGAGCGCGGCGAACTCCGACAGCACCGAGTCGTAGACCATGAACTTGCCCTGGTCGTCGGACAGGTGCTGCAGCGGCGTGTAGTCACCGCCGGTCTTGCGGTCGATCAGGGTCGCGTGGCGCTGCACGAACGTGCCGCGGCGCGAGTCCTGGCCCGCGAGGCGGACGTTGCGGCCCTCCAACGCGAGCGAGCCGAACGCCAGCAGCTCCGCGAACGCCCAGTCGATGCCGCCCTCGCGCGCCATCTTGGCGCGGCGGTCGAGCACCGGCTTGACGCGCGCGTGCGGCGTGAAGCCCTCCGGCAGGTTCACGTGGGCGTCGGCGATGTGCTCCAGCACCTCGCGGCTGATGTGCGTGGGCAGCTTCGCCGGGACCTGCTGCTCGGCCTCCACCGACGGGCTGACCGTCACCGGGTGCTTCTCGAGCTCGCGGACCTCGTTGAAGACGTGCTCCAGCTGGCTGGAGAAGTCCTGCAGCGCCTTCTCGGCCTCTTCGACGGTGATGTCGCCGCGGCCGATCAGGGACTCGGTGTAGGTCTTGCGGACCGAGCGCTTCTGGTCGATCACGTCGTACATCGCCGGCTGCGTCATCGAGGGGTCGTCGCCCTCGTTGTGGCCGCGGCGGCGGTAGCAGACCATGTCGATCACGACGTCCTTGTGGAACGCCTGGCGGTACTCGACGGCCAGCTTCGCGACCCAGTAGCAGGCCTCGGGGTCGTCGCCGTTCACGTGGAAGACCGGCGAGCCGATCATCTTCGCGACGTCGGTCGAGTACTTCGACGACCGCGAGTGCTCCGGCGCGGTGGTGAAGCCGACCTGGTTGTTCACGACGATGTGCACGGTGCCACCGGTGCGGTAGCCGCGCACGAGCGCCAGGTTCAGCGTCTCGGCGACCACGCCCTGACCGGCGAACGCCGCGTCGCCGTGCATGGCGACCGGCAGCACCGGGAAGACGTCGCCGCCCCGGTCGAGCAGGTCCTGCTTGGCGCGCACGATGCCCTCGAGCACCGGGTCGACGGCCTCGAGGTGCGACGGGTTGGCGGTCAGCGACACCTTGGTCTCGCCGTCGCCGAACATGCGGAAGTACTTGCCCTCGGCACCGAGGTGGTACTTCACGTCGCCGGAGCCGTGCGCCTGACCGGGGTCGAGGTTGCCCTCGAACTCGCGGAAGATCTGCGAGATCGGCTTGCCGACGATGTTCGCGAGCACGTTCAGGCGGCCGCGGTGCGGCATGCCGATGACGACCTCGTCGAGCTCGTGCTCGGCTGCCTTGTCGAGCACCGCGTCGAGCAGCGGGATGACGGTCTCGCCGCCCTCCAGCGAGAAGCGCTTCTGGCCGACGTACTTCGTCTGCAGGAACGTCTCGAACGCCTCGGCGGCGTTGAGCTTGCTGAGGATGTACTTCTGCACGGTGGCCGGCGGCTTCTCGTGCGGAACCTCGACGCGCTCCTGGATCCAGCGGCGCTCCTCGGGCTCGAGGATGTGCATGTACTCGACGCCGACGGTGCGGCAGTACGAGTTGCGCAGGACGCCCAGGATGTCGCGGAGCTTCATCCGCTCCTTGCCCGCGAAACCGCCGACGGGGAACTCGCGGTCGAGGTCCCACAGCGTGAGGCCGTGGCTGAGCACGTCCAGGTCGGCGTGGCTGCGCTGGCGGTAGTTCAGTGGGTCCGTGTCGGCCATCAGGTGACCGCGCGTGCGGAACGCGTCGATCAGCTCGATGACGCGGGCGGTCTTGTCGACGGCGCCCTCGGGGATGTCCGCGACCCAGCGGATCGGCTCGTAGGGCAGCCGCAGCGACGCGAAGATGTCGTCGTAGAAGCGGTCCTCGCCGAGCAGCAGCTGGTGGATCCGCTTGAGGAACTCACCGGACTCCGCACCCTGGATGATGCGGTGGTCGTAGGTGCTGGTCAGCGTGATGATCTTGCTGACGCCCATGTCGGTGAGCGCCTGCTCGCTGGTGCCCTGGAAGTGCGCGGGGTACTCCATCGCGCCGACGCCGACGATCGTGCCCTGACCGGCGGTGAGACGCGGCACCGAGTGGTTGGTGCCGATCGTGCCGGGGTTGGTCAGCGAGATCGTGGTGCCGCCGAAGTCCTCGGCGGTCAGCGCGCCCGTGCGGGCCTTGCGGATCAGGTCCTCGTAGGCCTGCCAGAACTGCGTGAACGTCATGTTCTCGCAGCCCTTGACCGACGCGACGACCAGCGTGCGGTTGCCGTCCTTGCCGGGCAGGTCGATCGCCAGGCCGAAGTTGACGTGCTCCGGCGTGACGACGAACGGCTTGCCGTCCACCTCGGCGTAGTGGCGGTTCATGTTCGGGAACGCCTGCAGCGCCCGCACGACCGCGTAGCCGATGACGTGGGTGAAGGAGACCTTCCCGCCACGCGTCCGCTTCAGGTGGTTGTTGATGACGATGCGGTTGTCGGCCAGCAGCTTCGCGGGCACGGCGCGCACGCTGGTCGCGGTCGGAACGGTGAGCGACAGCTCCATGTTCTTCGCGATCGCGGCGGCGGCACCGCGGAGCTGCTTCTGCTCGGGCTGCGCGCTCTGCGTGACCGGCTTGGCCTTGGCGGCCTGCTGCGGCGCGGGCTTGCCGGTGGACGGCAGCGAGGCCGCCGGCTTCGGCTGGGCCTGCTTCGGCTGCGCGGCAGGCTTGGGTGCGGCGGCGGGCGCGGACTTGCCGGTGTCGGCGGCCGGCGGCGTCACGGTCGCGGTCGTGGTCGAACCACCCGCGGTCGCCGTGGCGGCGGCACTGCCGTTGCCGCCCGCACGCTTGTAGTCGGCAAAGAAGTCATGCCATGCCGGGTCTACTGATGACGGGTCCGCGAGGAACTGCTCGTACATCTCCTCGACGAGCCACTCGTTCGGCCCGAATTGTGACGCAGGACTGCTGCTGGACACGGCTGGCGCTCGCCTCTATCCATCTCGCTCTTGGTGTTGACTCATGCGGTAGTCAGGCTAGTCCCCTCCGCCTCGGCCTTCACACGCTGGAGGCACCTGGCAAGGAGTGCTCTGTCACAGGATCGATCAGGACGGGCCCGACGTCACGGGTAGTTGAGGGGTTCTTGATGTGCGTCTAGCTACGTCACCTCGCTTTTTCGGCTGTTGAAGTGGCATACGCACCGAGCGCAGTGATCAGTTCACGATGAGTCAGTTCGCGAGGAGCAGAAGTCGAGGCGTTCTCGCATTGATCTTGTTCAGGCCAGTGAACGCAGGACCGAGGTCGTCATCGCCTCGACGAACCGCGCCCTGGTCTCGTCGGACGTCCGGTCGAGCGACAGGTACGGGTTCAGGTCCTCCAGTTCGACGAGCAGCAGTTCGCCGTCCCGGGTGCGGCAGGCGTCCACGCGCTGGATGCCGTGGTCCAGGTCGTTCCAGTCGATGAACTTCCGCGCGAATTCCAGGTCTTCGTCGGTTGGGGTGTACCGCGCCAGTTCCCAGCGGTGGGCCGGGTCCGGAGCGTTGAGGGTGTACTGGAACTCGTCGTCCACGAAGTAGAACGACACCTCGTAGCGGAAATCGATCTTCGGTTGGATGAGGACGTCTTCTCGGTTCGCTGCCAGGACGTCGGTCAGGGCCTCGGGTTTCACGAACCGCAGGCCGTGGGAGTCGGCGCCGGCCTTCGGTTTCACCACGTACTCGTCGGCTTCCGGCAGGTCGGTGAGGTGTCGTGGGTCGTCGATGGTGGGGATGACCGGGAAGCCGTCGTTCGTCAGGTCGACCAGGTATTGCTTGCCGGACATGTCGGCTTTTCCGGTCAGCGGGTTGTAGACGCGTTGGTTCGTTGCTTTGGCCTGGGTTTTGAAGTCCTCGTACTCGGTCGGGTAGTCGATCACCGGGCCGCTGTTTCGGATGATCACCGTGTCGAAGGCTGCCATCAGGGCGGTGGCGGTTCTTGGGGTGGTTATGGCGAGGTCGAAGGATTTTTGGAGGTGGGTGGTCAGGTGGATGTCCTCGTCGCAGTAGCGGCGGCCTTTTGCCTGGTAGGCGAGGTCTGAGACGTAGAGGATTTTGGGTCTGGGCATTTGGGGGTCCTTTGTTTTGTGTGGCTGGGTTCCAGCGTGGTTGCGGGTTGCGGGCGGGTGCCTGTTCCAGCGTGGTCGTGCACCTCGGACGAAAGATCTGGGTTGCATCGCCGCTGCGCGACGATTGCGATTGGGGCTTGACTTCGGGGCCCTTGCGAGGCGCTGAGTCGGCCGGAAAACGGCCGGACGCTTCGCGACCGGCCGAGCCCGAAATGGGTAGCACCTCGCACCCAAAGTCAAGCCCCAATCGCACAAGAACGGGTGGGTTCACCGGCTCTAATCGGCGTCAGGGGTGACTGCTCGCCTTCGGCGTCGCTTGGAAGTGCGGGGGTTTACACGGCTCGCCTTCGGCTTCGCGTGGTCCCTGGGCTGCTGCTAGGCGGCCTCTGTGGTGCCGT
>NZ_DASVFL010000051.1:0-3838 GCF_036380075.1 Lentzea sp.
GGCAACCTGGAGACCGTCGAGGACCTCATCCACCGCACGCGCCGCGTCGCCCACCTGGGCTGGCGCGTGGACGCGATCTGCACGATCGACGGCCGCGGCCGTTCGGGCACCTCGGTCGACGGCGTGCCCGTCGTCGGCCAGCTGCGCGAGCTCGCCGAGCACGTCCGCCGCGGCGGCTACCGCATCGTCGCCGTCACCCCCGACGCCTACTGGACACCTCGCCGTCTCCAGCAGCTCGCCTGGGCCCTGGAGGGGTCCGGTGCCGAGATGGTCGTCTCGCCCGGCCTCATGGAGGTCGCCGGCCCGCGTCTGCACATGAGCGCCGTGCTCGGCATGCCGTTGCTGCGCGTGAGCGAACCGGCGCTGAGCGGGTTCCGCCGTCTGGTCAAGGACGTCGTCGACCGCGTGGGCGCGTTCCTCCTCCTGCTCCTGCTGGCGCCGCTCATGTTCGCGGTCGCCGCCTTCGTGATGATCGACAGCCGCGGTCCCGTCTTCTACCGCCAGAAGCGGGTCGGCAAGGGCGGCGCGCCGTTCACGATCGTCAAGTTCCGCACCATGGTGACCAACGCCGACGCGTTGCGCGCCAAGCTCGCCACGGCCAACGAGGGCCACGGGCTGTTGTTCAAGATGAAGAAGGACCCGCGCATCACCAAGGTCGGCACGTTCCTGCGCCGCTACTCGATCGACGAGCTGCCCCAGCTGTTCAACGTCCTCGCGGGCAGCATGTCGCTCGTCGGTCCCCGCCCGCCGCTGCCGGAGGAGACCGCGAAGTACTCCTCGGACGTGCGGCGCCGCCTGCTGGTGAAGCCGGGACTGACCGGCCTGTGGCAGGTGAGCGGACGCAGCGACCTCTCGTGGGAGGAGTCGATCCGGCTCGACCTGCGCTACGTCGAGGACTGGTCGCTCGCGCTCGACCTCGTGATCATGTGGAAGACCTTCCGCGCCGTCTTCGGCGGCCAGGGGGCTTACTGATGGAGATCTCTCCTGTGGTTGGAATCGCTGTCATCGGTGCCGGGTACTGGGGCCCGAACCTCGTCCGCAACGCGCAGGCGACCCCCGCGCTGCGCCTGAAGTACCTGTGCGACCTCGACGTCGACAAGGCGCGCCGGGTGCTGGGGGAGTACTCGACGGTGCGCGCCACCGCGTCGCTCGACGAGGTGCTCGCCGACCCCGAGGTGCACGCGGTCGCCATCGCGACCCCCGCGGCCACGCACCTGCCCGTCGCACTGGCGGCGCTGGAGGCAGGCAAGCACGTCCTGGTGGAGAAGCCGCTCGCGGCCAACTTCTCCGACGGCCTCAAGCTCGTGGAGACCGCCGAGCAGCGCGGCCTCACCCTGATGCTGGACCACACGTTCGCCTACACGTCGTCCGTGCAGCACCTGCGCCAGATCATCCGCGCCGGCGAGCTCGGCGACATCCAGTACATCGACTCCGTGCGCATCAACCTCGGTCTGGTGCAGCCGGACGTCGACGTGCTGTGGGACCTCGCCCCGCACGACCTCTCGATCTTCGAGGCGATCCTGCCCGACGACGTCCACCCGGTGGAGGTCGCGGCTCACGGCTCCGACCCGATCGGCGCGGGCGTCGCGTGCGTCGGCCACCTCACGGTCCGCCTGTCCAACGGCGCGATCACGCACGTGCACGTGAACTGGCTGTCGCCCACCAAGATCCGCACGATGGTCATCGGCGGCTCGCAGCGCACGGTCGTCTGGGACGACAACAACCCGGCGCAGCGACTGTCCATCTACGACCGCGGCGTCGACCGTTCCGTGGAGCAGCAGAAGATCTCCTACCGCACCGGCGACATGGTCGCTCCGGCGCTGGTGGAACGCGAGGCGCTGCGCACGATGATGGCGGAGTTCGCCGCGTCCATCACCGAGAAGCGCCCGCCGCTGACCGACGGCCGCGCGGGTCTGCGCGTGCTGGCCGTGCTCGAGGCCGCGTCGGAGTCGTTGCGCTCCGGCGGCGTGTTCGTCCCCGTTCAACAAGTGGAAAGCAGGGTTTCCTGATGACGGCCCAGAAGGAGCTCGCGCAGCCGATCACCGGGCAGCGCGCTCTCGTCACCGGTGGTGCCGGCACGATCGGTTCCGCGGTGGTGGACCAGCTCGTCGAGGCCGGTGCGGCCGAGGTCGTCGTGCTGGACAACTTCGTGCGCGGCCGCCGCGAGAACCTGGCCTCCGCGCTGGAGTCCGGCGTCGTCCGCGTCGTCGAGGGCGACATCAACGACAAGGCGCTGGTGCGCGAGCTGACCGAGGGCATGGACCTCGTCTTCCACCTCGCCGCCATCCGCATCACGCAGTGCGCCGAGGAACCCCGTCTGGCGCTGGAGTGCCTGGTGGACGGCACTTTCACGGTCGTCGAGGCCGCCGCGGCCGCCGGCGTGAAGAAGGTCATCGCCTCGTCGTCGGCGTCGATCTACGGTCTCGCGGAGTCGTTCCCCACCGACGAACGGCACCACCCGTACAACAACGACACCTTCTACGGCGCCGCCAAGGCGTTCAACGAGGGCATGCTGCGCAGCTTCAAGGCCATGTACGACCTCGACTACGTGGCACTGCGCTACTTCAACGTGTATGGCCCGCGGATGGACGTCCACGGCCTGTACACCGAGGTGCTCATCCGCTGGATGGAACGCATCGTCGACGGCAAGTCGCCGCTCATCTTCGGCGACGGCGCCCAGACGATGGACTTCGTCCACGTGCACGACATCGCCCGCGCGAACATCCTCGCCGCCAAGGCACCGGTCACGGACACGGTCTACAACATCGCGTCCTCCCAGGAGACCTCGCTCAAGGAGCTCGCGCTCGCGCTGCTCGCCGCGATGGACTCCGACCTGCCGCTGGAGCACGGCCCCGAGCGCAAGGTGAACGGCGTCACGCGCCGGCTCGCCGACATCAGCCTCGCGGCGCGCGAGCTCGGGTGGAAGCCGGAGATCGAGATGGACGGCGGACTGCGCGACCTGGTCGCGTGGTGGCGGGCCGAGAAGGACGCCGCCGGGAAGACCGGCGCGTGACCCGCGGCCTCGGTGCCGCCGGCTCACCAGGCCGGGCGGTGCCGGGGTCGCACCCCCGAAGCCGCGGCCGCGCCGCCGCCGACACCCCCAGGTCGGCGGCGTCGCGGCCGCACCTGCACTCGCACGAAGTACGAAGCACGAACGTTCGCCCACCAGAAGAGGTAGAGCTGTGATCCCGGTTATGCGGCCGTTGCTCGGCGAAGAAGAGGCACAAGCCGCCGCCGAGGCCGTCAGGTCCGGCTGGGTGGCGCAGGGCCCGCGGGTCCGCGAGTTCGAGGAGGCCTTCGCGGCCTCCGTCGGCGCGGGCCACGGCATCGCCGTGTCGTCCTGCACCACCGGCCTGCACCTGGCCGTGCACGTGCTCGGCATCGGCCCAGGCGACGAGGTCGTCGTGCCGTCGCTGTCCTTCATCGCCACGGCCAACTCGGTCCGCTACACCGGCGCGACGCCGGTCTTCGCCGACGTCGAGCTCGCCACCGGCAACCTGACCGCGTCCACTGTGGAACCGGTCCTCACCGAGCGCACCCGCGCGGTCATGGTCGTCCACCAGGCCGGCGTGCCCGCGGACGTCGACGCGATCAAGGCGCTGTGCGAACCGCGCGGCATCGCGGTCATCGAGGACGCGGCCTGCGCGTCGGGTTCCACCTACAAGGGCGGGCCGGTCGGCGCGAACGCGCTGCTGGCCGCCTGGTCGTTCCACCCGCGCAAGCTCATCACCACCGGTGAGGGCGGCATGGTCACCACCGACGACCCCGAGTGGGTCGTCCGGCTCAAGCGGCTGCGCGAGCACGGCATGAGCGTGAGCGCCGCGGACCGCCACCACGG
>NZ_DASVFL010000052.1:0-14790 GCF_036380075.1 Lentzea sp.
CGTCCAGCTCGACCCGGACCTGATGGCCGAGCTGAAGGCCGCCGGCGTCGTGCCGGGCGGCACCGTGGAGGTCGGGGCGCTCGCCGGCGCCAAGGTCGTCCACGTGCGCGGCAACGGCACCACGGCCGAGCTCGACCCCGCAGTCGCCCACGCCGTCCTGGTGCTCGCCCGGTGACGCAGCCGACGACACCGGCCGCGAAGGCGGCCGAAGCGTTTCAGCGCCTGCACGAACGCGCCCCTGAGGGCGTCTGGTCGGCTCCTGGCCGCGTCAACCTCATCGGCGAGCACACCGACTACAACGACGGCTTCGTGCTGCCGTTCGCGCTGCCCCACCGCATCGCGGTGGCGGCCTCGGCCCGCACCGACGGCGTGCTGACCGTCAGCACCACCGGCGACGACGGCGGGGTGCAGACCGCGAACCCCGCCGTGGTGGCCGACCTAGTGCCGAGGACCGTCAAGGGGTGGGCCGCGTACCCCAGCGGCGTCGCCTGGGCGCTGCGCGAGCAGGGCATCGCCGTCACCGGCGGTGCGGACCTCGTCATCGCGGGCGACGTGCCCGCGGGGGCCGGTCTGTCCTCCTCGCACGCCCTGGAGTGCGCCGTCGCGCTCGCGCTGCTCGGCCTCGCCGGCGTCGACGCCGAGCTGCCGGACATCGCGCGCTGGGTGCAGCGCTCCGAGAACGACTTCGTAGGCGCACCCACCGGAATCCTGGACCAGACGGCATCGCTGTGCTGCGTCGAAGCGCACGCCCTGTTTCACGACGTGCGCTCCGGCAAGTCGGAACAGGTCGCGTTCGACGCGGCTGCCAGCGGGCTCGAGGTCCTCGTCATCGACACCCGCGCCAGCCACTCCCACGTCGACGGCGGCTACGGCGCCCGGCGGGCGGGCTGCGAGCGCGCCGCCGAGCTCCTCGGCATCCCCGCGCTGCGCGACGTCGACATCGCCGAGCTCGACCAGACGCTCGTCCGGCTGCCCGAAGAGCTGCGTCCGCTGGTGCGGCACGTCGTGACCGAGAACGACCGGGTCCTGCGCGCCGTCGACCTGCTCCGCGCCGGTGACCTCGCCGGCGTCGGACCGCTCCTGTCCGGCTCGCACGCGAGCCTGCGGGACGACTACCGGGTCTCGTGCCTCGAGCTCGACGTCGCCGTCGACGCCGCCATGGCGGCCGGTGCCCTCGGCGCCAGGATGACCGGCGGCGGCTTCGGCGGCTCGGCCATCGCCCTCGTGCCCGTCGAGCGGCACGACGAGGTCGAGCGGTCCGTGCTCGCCGGCTTCGCCTCGCGCTCGCTCACGCGGCCGAGACTCTTCACGGCGGTTCCGTCCGCGGGCGCGGGCAGGGACCGGTAGCGAACGACCATCTCGACCAGGAATGAGAGGACTGCGGTGAAGCTGCTCGTCACGGGCGGGGCCGGATACGTCGGCAGCGTGTGCGCTGCCCGGCTGCTCGAAGCCGGACACGAGGTCGTCGTCCTCGACGACCTCTCGACCGGGCACGAGGACGCCGTTCCCGCGGGGGCCCGCTTCATCCGGGGTGACATCGCCGAGGTGATCGGCGACGTCCTCGCGGAAGGGTTCGACGGCGTTCTCCACTTCGCGGCGAAGTCCCTCGTGGGCGAGTCCATGCAGGACCCCGGCAAGTACTGGACGGGCAACGTCCTGACGGCGGTTCGCCTGCTCGATGCCATGAAGGAACACGGCACGCCGAAGCTCGTCTTCTCCTCGACTGCCGCGACGTACGGCGAGCCGAGGGAGGTTCCGATCCCCGAGACGGCTCCCACCGCGCCGACCAACACCTACGGCGCCACCAAGCTGGCCATCGACCACGCGATCACGTCGTACGCGGCCGCGCACGGGCTGGCGGCGACGAGCCTGCGGTACTTCAACGTCGCCGGCGCCTACGGCAGCATCGGCGAGCGCCACGCGACCGAGACCCACCTCATCCCGCTGGTGCTCCAGGTCGCCCTCGGCCAGCGCGAGCACATCTCGATCTACGGCGAGGACTGGCCCACCGAGGACGGCACCTGCGTCCGCGACTACATCCACGTCGCGGACCTCGCCGACGCCCACCTCCTGGCGCTCGACCACGCCACCGCGGGCGAGCACCGTATCTACAACCTCGGCAACGGCACCGGCTTCTCCGTCAAGCAGGTCATCGAGACCTGCCGCGAGGTCACCGGCCACCCGATCCCGGCCGTCGTCGCGGAGAGGCGCGCCGGTGACCCGGCCGTCCTCGTCGCCTCCGCCGAGCGAGCACGCACCGACCTCGGCTGGAAGCCCGAGCGCGCCGACCTCACCGGCATCGTCAGCGACGCGTGGGAGTTCACCCGCGCCCGGCACGGAGCCTGATCCGGGATGACCGACTTCGCCTCCTTCGAGAGCTACAACGCCACCCCGCGCCTCGGCTCGCTCGCGCTGTCCCCGGACGGCACGCGGCTCGTCACGGTCGTCTCCACGCTCGCCCCGGACGGCAAGACCTGGCAGGGCTCCCTCTGGGAGGTCGACCCCTCCGGCGAGCGGGAGGCCGTCCGGCTCACCCGCTCCGCCAAGGGCGACTCCTCCCCCGTGTTCGCCCAGGACGGCTCGCTGCTGTTCCTGTCGGCGCGCCCGGACCCGCTCGCGAAGCCGGGCGAGGGCAAGGACAAGAAGGCGCTGTGGCGGCTTCCGGTGCGCGGTGAGGCCGCGGAGGTCCTGCGGCCGGGCAGCGGGGTCGGTCAGCTGCGCGCCGCGGGCGAGACGGTGCTGTTCACGTCGTCGGCGTACCGCTTCACGGAGTTCGGCGAGTCCGACGACGCCAAGCGCAAGGCCCGCGAGGACGCCGGCGTGACCGCGATCCTGCACGAGTCGTACCCGATCCGGTACTGGGACTCGGACCTCGGCCCCGCCTACCCGCGGCTCTTCTCCGCCCCGCTCGAGGACGCCGGGACCGTCACCGCGCTCAGCGAGGACGCCGAGAGCAGGCTCGGCGACGAGGACATCGCCCTCAGCCCCGACGGCAAGTGGGCCGTCTTCGGCCACGACGTCGACGTCAGCGCCGCCTACGGCCGCCGCACCGAGCTCCGGGTCGTGGCCACCAGCGGAGGTCCGGCACGGACGATCGCCTCCGAGGACGGGTACTCGTTCGGTGGCGCCGCGTTCACGCCGGACTCCTCGGCCGTGATCGCGATCCGGTTCCGCGAGTCCACTCCGGACGCGCCGCACCGGCGCGACCTCGTGCGCATCGACCTGTCCGGTGGCTCGGTCACGCCAGTGGCGCCCGAGTTCCAGGAGGAACCCGACCACCCGGTGGTGAGCCCGGACGGGTCGGCGGTCTTCTTCACCGCGAGCCACCTCGGCCACCAGCCGGTCTGGCGCCTGGACCTGGCGACCGGCGAGATCACGAAGCTGACGGTCACGGGCTACTACAGCGACCTCGTGGTGAGCCCGGACGGCAAGACGCTGTACGCACTGCGCAACTCGGTGGACCACCCGCCGCAGCCAGTGCGGTTCGCCGCCTCCGGCGCCGACCAGGACCCGGAACGGCTGCGCGCCCCCGGTGCCCTCGACTCGGTGCCCGGCACGCTCACGGAGATCTCCACGGTCGTCGCCGACGGCCGCACCGTCCGCTCCTGGCTGGTGCTGCCCGAGGGCGCCTCGGCCGACTCCCCCGCACCGCTGGTCCTGTGGGTCCATGGCGGACCGGTCATGAGCTGGAACGGCTGGACCTGGCGCTGGAACCCGTGGCTGATGGCCGCCCGCGGCTACGCCATCCTGCTTCCCGACCCGGCGCTGTCCACCGGCTACGGACCCGGCTTCATCGAGGCCGGCTGGGGCCGCTGGGGCGCCGAGCCCTACACCGACCTGATGGCCATCACGGACGTCGCGGTCGAGCGGGACGACATCGACTCCTCCCGCACCGCCGCCATGGGCGGTTCGTTCGGCGGCTACATGGCCAACTGGATCGCCACCCAGACCGACCGCTTCCGGGCGATCGTCACGCACGCGTCCCTGTGGCACCTCGACGCGTTCTCCGGCGGCACGGACAGCTCCTACTTCTGGATGCGGGAGATGGGCGACCCCCTCACGCAGCCCGAGCGGATCCTGGCCAACTCCCCGCACCTGCGGGTCGCGGACATCAAGACCCCGATGCTCGTCATCCACGGGGACAAGGACTACCGGGTCCCGATCGGCGAGGGTCATCGGCTGTACTTCGACCTCGTCCGGCACGGGATCACCGCGAAATACCTGTACTTCCCCACTGAGAACCACTGGATCCTCACCCCCGGCAACTCTCGGGTCTGGTACGAGACGGTGTGGGCGTTCCTGGCCGAGCACGTCCTGGATCAGGACTGGGAGCGGCCGGAGCTGCTCTGAGCGCTCCTGAGCAACTGACGGGCACTGGCCAGGTACTTCCTGGCCAGTGCCCGCATCTCCTCCGGCGGGAACGCGGCACTGGCGGCGGCGCGCAGGAGCTTGGTCAGGGCGTGGCCGGGACAGGCCGCCTCGGCCGCGTCGAGCGCGATGGACACGAGACCACCGTCGCCGCGCTGGTAGGCGTAGAACGCCAGCAGGCACGCCGGTTCCGCGCGTTCGGGCGCCGGGCACGTCCTGGTCAGCTCGAGCCACAGCCGTTCGGCCAGCCGGGCCTTCGGCAGTGCCGCGAAACCCAGGGTCGCGTCCCGCACCTCGGGCACGGCCAGCGCTCTCGCCAGCGCGACGACCTCCGTGTCCGGCAACGGTCCTACGCGGTCCTGGACCGCGTTGATCGCATCACGCACCCGGTGGAGCTCGACGCCCGGATGGGGTTCGTCCGAGCTCGTCATGAGTTCGTCGAGCAACGCTGATCGGCGTTCCAGCGCGTCCGGCGGGTCCAGGGCGGCGATGGCCGCCATGGCCGCGCGCGACTCGAACGTCACGTTGCCCTCGTGCGCCGACACGGCCGCCATCGTGGACAGCTGCGGATCGGGCAACGTCCCGTGGCAGTCGAGGTCCAGGTAGCAGTGCCAGCGCGCATCTTTCTGGCACGACGGCAACCACACGGCCTCGACGACGTCGATACCCACGCCGCCGAGTTTGTGCTTGAGCGTGGTGACGAGCGGTTCGTGCGGCAGTTCCTCGGGCATGTGCTCCGACGGCGCGCACACGACCACGAGGATCACCTCGGTCGCGCCCTGTTCGAGCAGGGGTGTCTCCAGCTGGGCGGCCAGGAAGCCCCTATGTCGCGAACGGGGCAGGTCGACGCGCATGGTCACGCGGACCAGGTGGTCCTTGAGCACCAGCACGACGAGCGACTCGGTCGGGTGGAACCCCATCAGGTGCGGGATCGCGGCGTAGAGGTCGCCGACGTCGCGGACCCTGATCGGTTTCGGGAGGGTGGTGGGCATGGGCCCACAGTGGCGGACCGGCGGGCGGCGGGGCCGGGGTGAACGCCAAGTTGTGGACAACTCCGCGGGTGTGGACAGGTCGAGATCTTGAACGGTTCGCGACAGGGGTTCTGTCGGGGGTGGGTGCTAAGGTGCCGCGCTTCGGCCCTCACGACGAGCGGAGGACCGAAGCGCGGCGTCACCTCAGAACGACTGGAACACGCTGCGCCAGCCGCCCACGACCGGCAGCTCCACCGAGGTCCGGGCCAGGTCCAGCGACAGGCCGGCGCCCGGCTGCGGGCGCAGGGTGTAGTCGTAGTCGCTGGAGATCAGCACGAACTCGAGCCGGTGGCCCGCCTGCAGGACGTAGTCGTCGGGCACGATCGGCACGTCGACGTCGTAGAACTTGCCGGGCTTGATCGGCGACGTCCTGTCCTCGCGGTCCCTGTTCTGCGGGTCGGTCCAGCCGCGCGTGATGACGCTCGACGTGCCGTCCGCTGCCCGGTCGACGAGCAGCGTCGTCACATTGGCGGCGGGGCGGTCGAACGCGATCCGCAGGTGCGCCGTCGACTTGCCGGACAGCCGCACCGCCTTCCGCGCGGGCTCCGACGCGTAGGAGAGCCGGTTCGGCGACGTCGCCTGGTCGATCAACGACTCGGCGGTCTTCGTCGCGTCGTCGGTCAGCTTCTCCACACCTCGGCCGGGCAGGACACCGAGGCCGCCCTTGGCCGATCCGCCCGCGGACAGGCGCAGCCGCACGTCGGACGTGCCGGGCGCCGGCCAGTCCTTCTCGTCGGCCCACGTCTTGTCCTCGCGCTGCAGCGTCGCCTTCGGCTCCTTGTCGACGCCGTTGCGGTGACCCCACAGGTACTGCGTGAACCAGCGGTTCAGCGTGCGGCGCCACTCGGCGGACCGCAGCGTGTCGGGGTCGGTGTGGCCCGACTGGTGCAGCCAGATCTTGTGCGGCACACCGACCTTCTTCAACGCCGAGTACCACTGCTCGACGTGCGTCATCTTGACGTTCCAGTCGTTGAGCCCGTGGACGGCGAGCACGGCCGCGCGGACCTTGCGGACGTCGTTGAGGTAGTTCCGGTCGTCCCAGAACTTGCTGTAGTCGCCGGTGACCCGGTCCTGGTCCCGGGCGATCTCCGCGAGGACCGGCTTGCAGATCTCCCGGTCGGCGCGCGTGTGGACGTACTCGGCGAGCACGTCCGCGTCCTCGCCCTGGAACGTGCCGGGTGCGACGACGGCGCCGTCCGCGCGGTAGTAGTCGTACCAGCTGGAGATGGCGGCGATCGGCACGATGGCCTCGAGGCCGCGCACGCCCATGGAGGCGACGGCGTTGGGCAGCGTCCCGTTGTAGGAAACGCCCATCATGCCGGTCTTGCCGGTCGACCAAGTCGCCTTGATCGCCTCGCCCGTGGCGGTGCGTGCGGACGCACGGCCGTTGAGCCAGTCGACGACGACACGCGCACCGATCGTCTCGTTGACGTCGCCTGTCGTGGGGCAGCCCGTGGACTTGCCGGTGCCGAGCGACTCGGCGTAGACGACGGCGTATCCGCGTGCGATGAAGTAAGCCTCGTAACGGCCCGAGGTGATGGGGTTCGGGCCGAGGGCGGCGGTGATGCGTTCGTCGGAGTTGGACTTCAGCAGACGGCCGTTGCGCTTGTCCGGCACGTACAGCTCGACGTCGACGTTGTGGTTGGGGACGTCGTTGCCGCCCGAGAAGTACGGGCTGACCATGTAGACGACCGGGACCTTGAGGCCGCGTTCGGTGGCGCGCGGCCGGACGACCTCGGTGTAGACCTCGTCGTCCTTGCCGTCGCGGTCGCTGTCGACCGGCGCGCGGACCCAGAGGCTCTCCTTCACCACGTCCTTCGGGTCGAAGACGGGCTGCGCCTCGCCGTCCTGGAACACCGGTCCTTCAGCGGCTTGGGCCGTCACGGGCAGGAATGGCAGAACTAGCACCGCGGCCAGCAGTGCGACTCTTCGTGCGCCCCTCACGAGGCACCCCCAATGCGGAAGCCAGAGACAGGGATTCGCCCTGCACCCTCTCCTTTGACTGCAAGACATGTCACCCGTCGAACGGCTCTTGACCTGAGAGCATGGGCCGTGCACATTTCCGACTTCGTCCACGCGCTGCCGAAAGCAGAGCTGCACGTCCACCTCGTGGGCGCGGCCTCCGCGGACACCGTCCTCGCGCTCGCCCGCAACCACCCCGGCGGGCCCGTGCCGACCGACGAGGAAGCGCTGCGGAAGTTCTACGAGTTCCGCGACTTCCGGCACTTCATCACCGTGTACGGCGTCGTCAACGACCTCGTCACCACCGGCGAGGACATCCGCACGCTGGTCGTCGGGTACGCCCGCGAGGCCGCGCGCACCAACGTCCGCTATGCGGAGCTGACGATCAGTGCGACCAGCCATCTGCGGGCCGGCATCGCTCCCGGCGAGCTCGTCGAGGCGCTGGCGGCGGGACGCGAGGAAGCGCTCGCGGAGCACGGCGTGGCATTGCAGTGGATCTTCGACGTGCCCGGTGCCTGGGATCGCGACTGGGGCATGACTAGTGCGCGGTTCGCGGCCGAGCACCGGCCCGAGGGTCTGGTCGGGTTCGGGCTGGGCGGGTTCGAGTCGGACTCGCCGCGGGCGAAGTTCCGCGAGGCGTTCGCGATGGCGCGTGACGCCGGGCTGCACATGGTGCCGCACGCTGGAGAGACGACACCGCCGAGCGAGATCTGGGCGGCGGTGCGCGATCTGCGTGCGGAACGGATCGGGCACGGTGTCAGCGCCGTGCGGGACCCGGAGCTGCTGCGACACCTCGCCGACGAGGGCGTCGTCGTTGAGGTCTGCCCGACGTCGAACATCCGCACGGGCGCCGTGACGTCTCTGGACGAGCACCCGTTGCCGCGGCTGGTGGAGGCGGGAGTGCCGGTGACGATCAGCACCGACGACCCCGGCATGTTCCACACTGACCTCGACCGCGAGTACCTCGTGTGCCACGAGAAGTTCGGGTTCGAGCGAGAAGACCTGGCCGTACTCGCACGGGCCGCGGTGCGCGCGTCGTACGCGCCGATCGAGTTGAAGGACCAGATGCTGAAGGAGATCGACGCGCTGTGAGTGGTGTGTGCGTGGTGACGACGACCGTCGGCTCCGAGGAGGCGGCGGAGTCGTTGGCGAGGAACATCGTCGAGGCACGTCTCGGCGCGTGCGTGCAGATCGTGCCTATCCGCAGCGTGTACCGGTGGGAGGGCGAGGTGCACGTCGACGCCGAATGGCAGTGCGTCGTGAAGACGTCCGCCATCCGCGCCGACGAGCTCGTCGCGCACATCAAGGCGCAGCACACCTATGACGTGCCCGAGGTCGTCGTCACCCCCGTGGTCGGGGGCAACGACGACTACCTCGCATGGGTCTCAGAGGAGACCTCGTAGGTGACGGGGCAGCGGCTCGGTGTGCAGGACGCCGAGCCGTTGCGTCGCCCTCGTCAGCGCCACGTACAGCTCGCTGGGCGACATGCGCTGCGGTTCGACGACGAGGACGACGTCGAACTCCAAGCCCTTCGACGCGCGAGGTGACATCCAGCCGTCGCCGATGACGGCGATGGTGCGGTCGTCGCGTCCGGCGGCATGTGCGTCGAGCTCGTCGCGCACGGCAGCCGATATATCAGTGACGCGGCGGGCCCACGGGCGGACGCCGGTCTCCCGCACCGACGTCGGCGCCGACGCGTCGGGGTCGACGAGCTTCAGGACCGGGGTCGCGACGGCCATGATCTCGCCGGGCGTGCGGTAGTTGACCTCGAGCCGGCGGTAGGTGAACCGGTCGAACACCGAGCCCCAGCTCCGGACGCCGCCCGCGGCCTGCCGTTGGGCCAGGTCGCCGACGATGGTCATGGACTTGTTGGGGCAGCGGCGCAGCAGCACGCGCCAGTCCATCGCGGACAGTTCCTGTGCTTCGTCGACGACGACGTGCCCGTACGTCCAGGTGCGGTCCTCGGCGGCGCGCTCGGCGAGCGTGCGGTGGTCGCGCGCCTCGTGGCGGGTGGCCAGCATCTCGGCGTTGACGAAGTCGGTGACGACGTACTCGTCGGAGTCGGCGCGCCTGTCGATGGACAGGACGTCCATGACGCCGCGGGCGTACTCGAGCTGTTCCTCTTCCTCCCGCCGCGCCTTGCGCTCCGCCGCGCCGTCGGAGCCGAGCAGGTCGGCGAGCTCGTCGAGCAACGGCACGTCGGACACGGTCCACGCGGCGGCGTCCTCCCGGTACAGCTCCGGCGCGCCGATCCGGAAGCAGCGGCCGCCGTACAGGTCGGCGAGCAGCTGTTCCGGGGTGAGCTCGGGCCACAGCCGGTCGACGGCGGCGCGCAGTTCGCCGCTGTGGCGGAGCTCGTGGCGGACGTCCTCCTCGATCTCCGGCCAGTCGACGCCGATGAGCCGCATCGCCGGCGCGACCAGCTCCTCGGCCAGCGCGAGGAAGAAGTACTTGCGGGCGGCGTTGTGCGGGAGGTCGTAGTAGCGGGTCTTCTCGCGGGCGACGGCGGCGGTGTGCGCGTCGAGCGGGACGACGACGTCCTCCAGTTCGATGCCGATGGGTTCGTCGGGCAGTTCCTGCCGGTCGGCGACGGCGACGGCCAGCAGGTCGAGGATCGGCAGTCCGCCCTTGAGGCGCTGCATCGCCGGGCTGTCCTCAAGGTCGGTGACGACGCCGGGGTAGAGCTCGCCCGGTGTCGCGAACACGACGTCGGTCTCCCCCAGCGACGGCAGGACGTCGCCGACGTAGCGCAGGAAACCGGTGTTCGGGCCGACGATCAGCACGCCGTGCCGCGACAGGCGTTCGCGGCGCGTGTACAGCAGGTAGGCCACGCGGTGCAGCGCCACCGCGGTCTTGCCGGTGCCCGGACCGCCCTCGATCACCAGAACGCCGGGGCCCGAGTAGCGGATGATCTCGTCCTGCTCGGCCTGGATCGTCGACACGATGTCGCGCATCGTCGCCGTGCGAGGTGCGTCGAGGGCGTCGAGGAGTGCGGTCGTGTCGGTCAGCAGCTCGTCGTCGTGGAAGTCGCGCAGCTCCCGGTCGCGGACGCGGAAGTGCCGGCGCAGGACGACGCCTTCCGGGTTCGCGGCGGTCGCCGTGTAGAACGGGCGCGCGGCCGGTGCGCGCCAGTCGAGCAGCAGCGGCCGGAAGTCGTCGTCGAACAGCCCGACGCGTCCGATGTAGGTGCACTCGCCCGTCTCGGAGTCGATGCGGCCGAAGCACAAGCCCTCCTCCGCCGCGCGGTACTTCCCGAACTGCCTGGTCAGCACCTGGACGGCGGCCTCGCGGTCGAGCCTGTGCGTGGCGGTGTCCCGCAGCGCGGTCGCGAGATCCGCGGCCGCTTTGTTCCGTTCCTGATCGAGCTTTTCATACAGAGCGGTGATCCGTGCCTGTTCGCTCGCCAACACCTTGCCCCCTGTGATACAATAAATCAGTCTTCCCGGAATATTCATTCCGAAAACACAAAGCCATTCTTTCTATCACGATTTCGTCGTGCGCGGAACCCTCTGATCGGTTCGCATCGAGGTCGTCTTGAGCTGGTAAAACTCCCCCGCTGCAACATCCTGTCGATCAGGGTCGCGAACGCTTGCGCCTGCCGTGTTCGAAGCGGCGGAGCAGTGTCGGGTTCACCGCGGCACGAGGTCCGGCAATTCGTCGCGCACCGCACCGGGAAATGTAGGATCGGCGATGTCGTGCGCACTGCGGGGAGACGCCGGAATGGACGTGGTCGAGGCATGAAGCTGGTCATCCTGGGCGGCGGTGGCTTCCGCGTGCCGCTCGTGTACCGCGCGCTGCTCGCCGACCGGTCGCCCGGTCGCGTCACCGAGGTCGTGCTGCACGACCTCGACGCGTCCCGGCTCGCGGCCGTCGGCGACGTCCTCGCCGAGCTCGCGACTGATATATCGGACGCGCCGACGGTGACGACCTCGACGAGCCTCGACGAAGCGGTGCGCGGTGCCGACTTCGTGTTCTCGGCGATCCGGGTCGGCGGGCTCGACGGGCGCGCGGCCGACGAGAGCGTCGCGGCCGGGTGCGGCGTGCTCGGGCAGGAGACCGTCGGGGCGGGTGGCGTCGCCTACGGGCTGCGGACCGTTCCCGTCGCGCTCGACATCGCACGTCGTATATCAGTGCACGCGCCGGACGCGTGGGTCATCAACTTCACCAACCCGGCCGGCATGGTCACCGAGGCGATGTCGGCGCACCTCGGTCACCGCGTCATCGGGATCTGCGACTCCCCGGTCGGACTCGGCAAGCGGGTGGCGCGCGCCGCGGGCGTGGACGTCGACGACGCGTGGCTCGACTACGCCGGGCTCAACCACCTCGGCTGGCTGCGCGGGGTGCACGTGCGCGGGCGCGACGTGCTGCCGGACCTGCTCGCCGACGCCGAGCGGCTGGAGTCGTTCGAGGAGGGCAAGCTCTTCGGCGCCGAGTGGCTGCGGACGTTGGGTGCCATTCCGAACGAGTACCTGCACTACTACTACTTCACGCGTGAGGCGGTCGAGGCCGGTGCGTCGCGCGGTGCGTTCCTGCTGGAGCAGCAGAAACGGTTCTACGCCGCGCCGTCGTTGGAGAGCTGGGAGCGGACGCGCCTCGAACGCGAGCAGACGTACATGGCCGAGACGCGCGACGACGAACGCGACGCCGACGACCTCGACGGCGGCGGGTACGACCAGGTCGCGTTGAAGCTGATGCACGCCATCGCGTCCGACGAGCGGTCGACGTTGATTCTCAACGTCCCGAACAGGACGACGCTGTCATGTCTGGACGCCGACGCCGTCATCGAGGTCCCGAGCCTCGTCGACGCCAACGGCGCGCGTCCCGTCGCGGTCAGCCAGGTGCCGGACGAGGGCGTCGGACTCGTCACGTCGTTGAAGGTCGTCGAACGGGCGACCATCAAGGCGGCTATCAGCGGCGAGCGCGCACATGCGGTGAAGGCGCTCGCACTGCATCCGCTGGTCGACTCCGTCGCCGTCGCCCGCAAGATCGTCGACAGCCATCCGCTGCTGTTCGGCGGGAATCCGAAATCCGGGTGAGACCGGGGCGGTGGCCGCGCTATTTTCCGGAGCTGTGGACACCGACCTGCTGCGGCAGCTCAACGACGACATCTGGCACCCGTTCCGGCTGGCCTACTCGCGGCTGGACGCGCCGGCGTTCCTGGCGCTGCACGCCCCGGAGCTGATCCGCGCCGGCGGACCGGCGAAGCAGGCGGTCGGGTTCGCGGAGTACTCGGACCAGATCGGGCAGTGGTTCACCGAGCTCGCCGGCCGCGGCAGCTCGGTGGCCATCTCGTTCCGGTTCGTCGAACGCATAGTTGCGAACGGGCTCGCGAGCGAACGCGGGCTCTTCCAGATGGTGGCGACACGCGCCGACGGCGACCAACGCACGTTCTACGGTCGCTTCCACACGTATGCACGGCTCATCGACGGACGGTGGCGCATCTGCGTCGACTACGACACCGACGAACGGGCAGCCACTCTGGCCGAGGACTTCGACGCGGCCGTCGAGGTCGACGACGTCGACGCGTTCGTGACCAGGGTCTAGTGCCGAGTGGCGGGGTTCTTAACTACGCTCGTCCGCAAATGGACACCACCACCTCTCGCCGCGTGCCGCTCGTCGTCGGCATCGCCGTGCTCGTGCTGCTGCTGGACCAGGCCACGAAGTTCTGGGCCGAGAGCGCGCTGACGGGCCGCGCGCCCATCCCCGTGATCGGGGAGTTCCTGCAGCTCAGGCTGCTCTACAACCCCGGTGCCGCGTTCTCGATCGGGGCGGGGTCGACGTGGATCTTCACCATCGTCGCGGGCGTCGCCGTCGTGCTGCTGGCGCGGTACGGGCTGCAGCCGCAGACGAGGCTGCGGGCCGCCGCCCTCGCGTTGATGCTGGGCGGTGCGACGACGCACCTGCTCGACCGGCTGTTCCGGCAGCCGGGGTTCGCGCGCGGGCACGTCGTCGACTTCATCGACTACAACGGCTGGTTCGTCGGCAACGTCGCGGACATCGCCCTGGTGTGCGGCGCGATCCTGCTCGTGCTGCTGAGCTTCACCCCGACGAAGCAGCCTGCCGCGTGAGCGTGTCGGCGCGGCGGGTCGTCTCGGGCAGCCGGTAGCGCGGGGCGAGGCGCAGCACCTCCGCGCACGCGCGGTCGAGGTTGATCTTGTGGCCGACCGACACGAAGACGGGTTTCACTCCGTTCTGCGTGCGCAACGCCTTGCCGACGACCTCGTCGTCCATGACGAGGTCGCTCGTCGCCCCTCGGTCCGGGCCGGGCTGGTCGAACGCGCCCATCGCGTTCTTGGCGACGCCGATGCTCGGGATGCCGGTGTGCACGCCGAGGTGGCAGGCCAGGCCGAAGCGGCGCGGGTGGGCGAGGCCCTGGCCGTCCGCGACCAGCAGGTCCGGTGCGACGGTCACCCGGTCGAGGGCGCGGAGCAGAACCGGCATCTCGCGGAACGCGAAGAGCCCGGGGATGTACGGGAAGTCCGTCGTGTCCTCGACGACGACCTCGTCGAGGACGGCCAGCGTCGTCGCGTCGAACACCACGCAGACGCCCACGACGGCGTCGTCGCCGCGGTAGCCGACGTCGAGGCCCGCGACGGTGTCGATGCGCAGGTCCGGGGCACTGGTGGTGATCACCTGGCCGCGCAGGCGCTCTTGCACCGCGACGGCGTCGTCAACCGTTCTTGGCCACTCCACGGGCGACAGTGTGCCGTGACGCGTCGTAGTGGGCGGCGAGGAGGTCGTCGCCGAAGTCACCCGAATGGCGACGCCAGACGGTGTGGACGTGGTTGGCCTCGTTGGCCGTGTTGTCGTACTCGACGAGCAGGTCGGGGCCCTGGATCCGGTAGTAGTGGCCCTCGCCGCGGCGCAGTGAGCCCTCCCACGAGAAGTGCAGGCGTTCGGGGTCGATCCGTGCGAACTCCTCGTCGGCCAGCTCGAACGCGAGCCGGTCGAGGTAGAAGCGGACGAGGTCGGCCAGCAGCTCGCCGGCCGGTCTGCCGAGCTGCGCCGGTGTCACGCCGACCGGGTCCGACGGGGTGACGCGCGGCGAGTTGCCGGTGCGGATGTCGTGCGGCGCGGTGTCCGACACGACGGCGAGGCGGCGGGCGGTCGGGCCCATGCGGTCGAGCAGCTCGCGGGCAAGCTCCTCCTCCAGGCGCAGGGGCTGCCCCACCACGTGACCGCGGTAGGTGACGCGGGCCGGGTTGGCGCCGAGGAAGAATGGGGTCGCCGAGACGCGGCCGTCGGCGACGACGACGTTCACCGACAGGTGGTGGCCCTCGACGCGCCAGCCCCACGGGTCGTCGCCGCCCGGGGTGCCGAACAGGATCGTCCAGTAGTCGCCGCTGTGCCGGTCGCGGTGCCCGCCCTCCCGGTGGTCGAGCACGTCCTCCAACGCCATCACCGCGGCGGCCTGGCCGTAGGCGTGCGG
>NZ_DASVFL010000053.1:0-8743 GCF_036380075.1 Lentzea sp.
AGTCAAGCGGGCACGCTTTTCGCCCGCTTGACTCCCCACCTCGGGTGTGGCTGCCTCGAGCACTGCTCGTGACGGGACCACCCCACGCAATCGCGCAAACACCAACGCAACAGCAAGCCGCCCAACGAAACAGGCGTGCCATCAACCCACGAACGGCGCCGGCCCGGTCCTTGATCAGTTGGCGGGGTCCGGGGCAGAGCCCCGCGCCTGAAACAGGAACCCGCCAGCCAAACGCAACCACCCAAAACCGTCAGGACAAAGTCCGAACCCGCCGAGTCACCTCAGCCCGAGCCCCCAACTCCGAATCCAACGGAAAATCCACCCGAACCAAACTCAACCCGTGAGCAGGAGCCACAGCCACCCCACTGGCCCGCCCGCTCAAAGACAACAAGGACGCAGGCCACTCAACAGCCTTCCGCCCTTCCCCCACAGCAAGCAACGCCCCGACGAGGGACCGAACCATGGAGTGGCAAAAAGCATCGGCAGACACGAAAGCCGTGACCACACCATCAGAGGGCGACCGGACGAACGAAAGCCGCTGCAGCTCCCGAATGGTCGTAGCCCCCTCCCGCCGCTTGCAGAAAGCGCAAAAATCCCGCTCCCCCAACAAAAGAGCAGCAGCGGAGTTCATGGCGGCAACATCCAGAGGACGAGGCCAAGCCAAGGTGTCCAACCGCCGCAACGGCAACGCACCGAAATCGGCATCAGCGACCCGGTACTCGTAATGGCGCCGCAAAGCGGAGAACCGGGCGTCGAAAGCAGACGGCACCACACGCGCCGAGAACACCCGGACGTCAGCCGGCAGCACGCGGGCCAACCGCCGCGGCAACCCGGCCACGCCCACCGACTCGGGCAGGTCGACATGGGCCACCTGACCGGAGGCGTGGACCCCGGCGTCGGTACGGCCGGCCACGGTCAGGACGACGTCCTCCCGCAGCACCATCGACATGGTGTCCTCGAGCACCCCGCACACCGTCCGACGGGAAGGCTGGCGGGCCCAGCCGGAGAACTCCGTCCCGTCGTACCCGAGATCAAGCCGCACACGAACGAGCCCGCCGCCCCCTGAAGCGGGAACGACGGGCTCGTCAGCTGGAGAACCGCTCAGGACTCGTCCTTCTTGTCCTTGGCCTCTTCCGCCTTGACCTCCTCGGCCGACGGCTCGCCGTCGACCTCGACGGCACCCTCAGCGGGCGCCTCGGCAGCGTCCTTCGTCGCGGACTCGGGCGCGTCAGCGTCCTGGTCGACGACGGCGGTCTCGGCCGGCTTCTCGTCCTTGGCGAACTTGGTCTTGCGCGCAGCCTCGGCCTCGGTGGAGACGAGCTTCTGCTGCACCAGCTCGATGATGGCCATGGGGGCGTTGTCGCCCTTGCGCGCCAGCGTCTTGGTGATGCGGGTGTAGCCACCGGAGCGGTCGCTGAAGAACGGACCGATCTCGGCGATCAGCTTGTGCACGACGTCCTTGTTGCGGATCACCTTCATGATCTCGCGACGGTTGTGCAGGTCGCCGGCCTTGGCCTTGGAAATGATCTTCTCGGCGTACGGACGCAGCCGCTTCGCCTTGGCCTCAGTGGTCTTGATCCGGCCGTGCTCGAACAACGCCGTCGCCAGGTTGGCGAGCAGCAGCCGCTCGTGCGCCGGAGACCCACCGAGCCGTGGGCCCTTGGTAGGGGTGGGCATCGCTTACTCCTGTAACTGAAAGAGATCCTCTAGCTCTGAGTCAGAGCGTCAGAGCTGCTCGGTCTCCGCGTAGTCCTGGCCGTCGTCGTGCGGGTCCAGGCCGGCGCCGGCACCCCAGCCGGTGTCACCGGCGTGGTAGTCGGACGCGGCGGCGGACGGGTCGAACCCAGGAGGCGAGTCCTTCAGGGCGAGGCCGAGGCCGACGAGCTTCATCTTGACCTCGTCGATCGACTTCGCACCGAAGTTGCGGATGTCCAGCAGGTCCGCCTCGCTGCGCGACACGAGCTCGCCGACGGTGTGGATGCCTTCCCGCTTCAAGCAGTTGTAAGACCGGACCGTGAGGTCCAGGTCCTCGATAGGCATCGCGAACGCGGCGATGGTGTCGGCCTCGGCCGGCGACGGGCCGATCTCGATGCCCTCGGCGTCGATGTTCAGCTCGCGAGCGAGACCGAACAGCTCCACCAGGGTCTTGCCCGCGGAGGCAACGGCGTCCCTCGGGGTGATCGAGGGCTTGCTCTCCACGTCGAGGATCAGCTTGTCGAAGTCCGTGCGCTGCTCGACACGAGTCGCCTCGACCTTGTACGTCACCTTGAGAACCGGCGAGTAGATCGAGTCGACGGGGATGCGGCCGATCTCGGCGCCCGCCTGCTTGTTCTGGACAGCCGGGACGTAGCCGCGACCGCGCTCGACGACGAGCTCGATCTCCAGCTTCCCCTTGCCGTTCAGGGTCGCGATGTGCAGGTCGGGGTTGTGCACGGTGACACCGGCCGGAGGCACGATGTCGCCCGCGGTCACCACACCGGGGCCCTGCTTGCGCAGGTACATGGTCACCGGCTCGTCCTCCTCGGACGAGACGACGAGCTCCTTGAGGTTCAGGATGACGTCGGTGACGTCCTCCTTCACCCCGGGAACCGTGGTGAACTCGTGCAGCACGCCGTCGATGCGGATGCTCGTGACAGCAGCACCGGGGATCGACGAGAGCAGCGTGCGGCGGATCGAGTTGCCGAGCGTGTAACCGAAGCCCGGCTCCAGCGGTTCGATGACGAACCGGGAACGGGTCTCGGAGACCGCTTCCTCGGCGAGCGAGGGGCGCTGGGAAATCAGCACTGGGTTCTACCTCTCAGACAACGACGCCCGCTATTTGACGCCGTCAACAACAGCCAGTCGCGGAGACCGGCATACGCACTCGGCACACCCTTCGCGCCGATGCGGGACCCGACCCGAGCCACCGTCCGAAGCAGACGGTGGCCCGGAGAGGATCACTTCGAGTAGAGCTCGACGATGAGCTGCTCGGTGACAGGCGTGTCGATCTGCGCGCGCTCGGGCAGCTGGTGCACGAGGATGCGCAGGTTCGAGGCGACGACCTGCAGCCAAGCGGGAATCGGGCGGTCACCGAAGGACGCGCGAGCAGCCTCGAAGGGCAGCGTCGGCATGGACTTCGGCTTCACGTCGATGATGTCGAACTTCGACACCTGGTAGCTCGGGATGTTCACCTTCTGGCCGTTCACGAGGAAGTGGCCGTGGGCAACCAGCTGGCGAGCCTGGCGACGCGTGCGGGCGAGGCCCGCGCGGTACACCACGTTGTCGAGGCGGGCCTCGAGGATCTGGAGCAGGTTCTCGCCGGTCTTGCCCGGACGACGAACCGCTTCCTTGTAGTAGCGGACGAACTGACGCTCAAGAACGCCGTAGGTGTAGCGAGCCTTCTGCTTCTCCTGGAGCTGCAGCAGGTACTCGGACTCCTTGACCCGGCCACGACCGTGCTGGCCGGGCGGGTACGGACGGCGCTCGAACGCCTGGTCCCCACCAACGAGGTCGACCTTGAGGCGACGCGAGATGCGCGTCGCGGGTCCCGTGTAACGAGCCATTAGTTCTTACTCCTCCCCGTGCCTCAGACCCGGCGCCGCTTGGGCGGGCGGCAGCCGTTGTGGGGCTGCGGGGTCACGTCCTGGATGGTGCCGACCTCGAGACCGGCGGCCTGCAGCGAACGGATCGCGGTCTCACGGCCGGAGCCGGGACCCTTGACGAACACGTCCACCTTGCGCATGCCGTGCTCGGCGGCCTTGCGGGCGGCGTTCTCGGCAGCCATCTGCGCCGCGAACGGCGTCGACTTGCGCGAGCCCTTGAAGCCCACGTGGCCGGCGGACGCCCAGCTGATCACGTTGCCCATCGGGTCCGTGATGGACACGATGGTGTTGTTGAACGTGCTCTTGATGTGCGCCTGGCCGTGCGAGACGTTCTTCTTCTCCTTGCGCCGGACCTTCTTGACCCCGGCGCCCGTACGGGACTTGGGTGGCAAAACGAACTCCTAAGTTGAGGGCAGTAGACGCGAGGTCTTACTTCTTGCCGGCCTTCTTCTTGCCGGCCACGGTCTTCTTCGGACCCTTGCGGGTACGGGCGTTCGTCTTGGTGCGCTGTCCGCGAACGGGCAGGCCACGACGGTGCCGAAGACCTTCGTAGCAACCGATCTCCATCTTGCGACGGATGTCGGCCGCGACCTCACGGCGAAGGTCACCCTCGACCTTGTAGTTCGTCTCGATGTGGTCCCGCAGCTTGGCGAGGTCGTCGTCCGTCAGATCCTTCACCCGGAGGTCCGGGGAGATCTCCGTGGCGGCGAGCAGCTCCTTGGAGCGCGTACGACCGATGCCGAAGATGTAGGTGAGCGCGATCTCCATCCGCTTCTCGCGGGGGAGGTCGACGCCAGCGAGTCGTGCCATGTGGCGGTTAGCTCCTGTCGATTACTTCCAGGTCTGCTCCTCGTCCAGTTCCGGTGACTGACTCGCTGTGTGTCGTTCCGGCTGCTCTCACAGCCGGTGTCCCGGCCCCGGCCTGGAATCCGGGGGTGTCCGCACGCGGGAAAGCACTGCGTGCGGTAGGTACGAGGAGGCTTCTCGTTACTGCGTCATCGAAGAGGATCTCGACGAGCGCGTGGTGGAGCTGCTCAGCCCTGGCGCTGCTTGTGGCGCAGGTTCTCACAGATCACCATGACCCGGCCGTGACGGCGGATCACCTTGCACTTGTCGCAGATCTTCTTGACGCTCGGCTGAACCTTCACGCCTGAGATCTCCTGCTACTGGAGGTCACTTGTAGCGGTAGACGATGCGCCCGCGGGACAGGTCGTAGGGCGAGAGCTCCACGACGACCCGGTCCTCAGGGAGGATGCGGATGTAGTGCTGTCGCATCTTGCCGCTGATGTGCGCGAGTACCTTGTGACCGTTCTCCAACTCGACCCTGAACATCGCGTTGGGGAGCGGCTCGACTACGCGGCCCTCGACCTCAATGGCCCCGTCCTTCTTGCCCATGTCCTCCGCGTTTCGTGACGGTGATAAATACCTTTGGACGCGCGCCTGCCGGGTTCGATCTCACCTGCGAGGGCATGACAGAACCGGCGCGACAGATGCGCCACCTGACCAGTGTACGCAGTTCACTCCGGCAACCCAAATCGGGTCCGGTCGGGTCCGTCATCCGGCCGCGCGCACCTCTGAGCTGCGTTGTCGAGCGCGGCATCACCCGATCCGATGCCGCAGCTCTCCGGGCTCGGGGTGCCGGGGGTGGCGTGCAGTGCAGTGATGCGGTTCACGGCGTTGACGTACTCGCCGCGAAGATCTGGTCGGCGATCTTGTCGGCCGGGACGTCCTGGTGGGTGAGGTCGGTGGCCGGCTTGGTGGCAGCGCAGCCCGAGACGAGGATCAGAAGTGCGGACAGGACGGAACGGGTGGCCCCCACACCGCCCCCGAGCATTGGACTCGTTCGTCACTGCGACCGCATCCGCGAGGGCAAATGGAACAACCCCGCCCACCGGCCGGTGAACGGGGTTGTTCCGAAGAGCGCGGGGTCAGTCGTCCTCGGGCGCGGTGAGCACCCAGGGACCGTCCTCCGTGATGGCGACGCTGTGCTCCCAGTGCGCGGCCCGCGTGCCGTCGAGCGTGGTGACGGTCCAGCCGTCCTCCAGCTCCTGCGAGTCGTCGGTGCCGAGCGTCAGCATCGGCTCGATCGCGATGGCCATGCCGACCTTGAGCTTCGGGCCCTTGCCGGGCTTGCCGTAGTTCGGCAGGAACGGGTCCATGTGCATCTTGGTGCCGATGCCGTGGCCGCCGTAGTCCGCGACGATGCCGTACTCGATGCCGTCGCGCTCCCCCGACTCGATGGCCGAGGACTCGATGGCGAACGAGATGTCCGTGAGCCGTCCGCCGGGCACCGCGGCCGCGATGCCCGCGAGCATCGAGAGCCTGGTCGCCTCGGACAGCTTGTGGTCGGCGGGCGAGAGCTCTCCGACGCCGACCGTGACGGCGGAGTCGCCGTGCCAGTCGTCGAGGATCGCGCCGCAGTCGATGGAGATCAGGTCGCCTTCGGCCAGGACCTGGGTCCTGCTGGGGATGCCGTGGACGATCTGGTCGTTCACCGAGGCGCAGATGCTCGCCGGGAAGCCGTGGTAGCCCTTGAACGACGGGATGGCGCCGGCGTCGCGGATGGTCTGCTCGGCGATCTCGTCGAGCTCCCACGTGGAGATGCCGGGCTTCACCGCCGCGACGACGTTCTTGAGCGCCCTCGCCACGACCAGGCCGGAGGCGCGCATCGCCTCCAGCTGGCCGGGCGTCTTGATCTCGATCTTGCTCATGCTGTCGCTGCCACCCGTGATGACAGTGCGGAGCCGGTCAAGCAGTCCACCTGTCACTTCTCGTCGCGCAGCTCGTTCAACGCGGCGAGTGCGCGCGCGCTGATCTCGTCGATCTCACCGACGGCGTCGATGGAGACGACCTTGTCGGAGTAGTAGCTCAGCAGCGGCGCGGTCTCGTTGCGGTACACCTGCTGGCGGTGCCGGATGACGTCTTCCTTGTCGTCCGTGCGCCCGCGCGCGAGCAGCCGTTCCACCACGACGTCCTCGTCGACCCGGAACTCCAGCACCGCGTCGAGCTTGTGCCCGCCGACGGCGAGGAACTCACCCAGCTTGTCCGCCTGGGCGACGTTGCGCGGGAACCCGTCGAGCAGGAACCCGTCCGTCGCGTCGGACTCGGCCAGACGCTTGCGGACCATCTCGTTCGTGATGGAGTCCGGCACGAGCGCGCCCTCGTCGAGGATGCTCTGCACCTCGAGGCCGAGCTCGGTCTGGTTGCTGATGTGTGACCGGAAGAGGTCGCCCGTCGAGATGTGCGGCACACCGAGCTTGCGGCTCAGCACTTCGGCCTGGGTGCCCTTGCCCGCACCCGGCGGGCCAACGAGAACGAGTCGCATCTAGCGGAGGAACCCTTCGTAATTGCGCTGCATGAGCTGGCTCTCGATCTGCTTCACGGTGTCGAGGCCGACACCGACCATGATCAGAACCGCGGTGCCGCCGAACGGGAAGTTCTGGTTCTGGCCGTCGCCGGTCAGGTCCAGGAACAGGTTCGGCAGGATCGCCACGATGCCGAGGTAGAGCGAGCCGGGGAGCGTGATGCGACCCAGCACGAACTTGAGGTACTCGGCGGTCGGACGACCAGGACGGATGCCGGGGATGAAGCCACCGAACTTCTTCATCTCGTCAGCGCGCTCGTCCGGGTTGAACGTGATGCCGACGTAGAAGTACGTGAAGAAGACGATCAGCAGGAAGTACGTGGCGATGTGCACCCAGCTCGACTGCTTGACCAGGTAGGTCTGCACGAACGTGGAGAACCAGTTCGGCTCGGTCGAGGAGCCCTGGGTGAGGCGCACGATCAGGTCCGGCAGGTAGAGCAGCGACGAGGCGAAGATGACCGGGATGACGCCGGCCTGGTTCACCTTGAGGGGGAGGTACGTCGACGTGCCGCCGTACATGCGGCGGCCGATCATGCGCTTGGCGTACTGCACCGGGATGCGGCGCTGGGCCTGCTCGACGTAGATGACGCTCGCGATGATGATCAGAGCGGCGACGATCACGAGGGCGAAGGTGATGCCGCTCTTCTCGAGGATGTTCTTGCCCTCGGCCGGGATGCGGGCGGCGATACCGGTGAAGATCAGCAACGACATGCCGTTGCCGATGCCCTTCTCGGTGATGAGCTCGCCCAGCCACATGATGACCGAGGTACCGGCGGTCATGGTCACGACCAGCACGATGAGGGTGAAGATGCTGTCCTTGCCGGGGATGACGTCCTGGTCGCACTCACCGAACAGCTGCCCGCGCACCGCCAGGGCGACGAGACCGGTGGACTGCAGGATCGCGAGCCCGATGGTCAGGTAGCGCGTGTACTGCGTCAGCTTGCCCTGACCGGCCTGCCCTTCCTTCTTCAGCTGCTCGAACCGCGGGATGACCACGGTGAGCAGCTGGATGATGATGCTCGCGGTGATGTAGGGCATGATCCCCAGCGCGAACACCGACAGGTTGAGCAGAGCGCCACCGCTGAAGAGGTTGATCAGCGAGTAGATGTTCTGGCCCTCGAGCTGTTCAGCACACGCCCGCACGTTCTTGAAGGACACGCCCGGCGCGGGCATGGTCGCACCAAGCCGGTACACAATGATGATCCCGAGCGTGAACAGGATCTTCTTGCGTAGATCCGGCGTCGCGAGAGCCGAGCGGAATGCGCCGAGCACGCGAACCTCCTGAGCGTTGCCGACCCCCAGGGACCGGCACATGCGGTAGTTGGCAGGCCGCAGCAGGCAGCCACGACCAAGCAACCCGGAGGACATCCGGGTTCAGCCCGCGACTCTAACAGTCTCCCACGACACCGCCGTACCCAGTGGCCAATCACAGGTTCCAACTCGTTGATCTCTCACCACTTCACTGGGCCATCCGGTGTAGAAACTCCTTCAGATCCATGCTACGAGCAGCGGTTACGCCGCCCGCGAACGTCCGCGCCACCCCCGCTGTTCCCTCTTGCGGCTCAACTTTTTCAGCTGACCGCAGAACCCGCCTGGAGCGCGGCTAGCGCGCCGCGGAGAGACACGATGGAGGCCGGCAGGGACGTGCGGGTGAAGCCGAAGGCGAGCCGACCCAACCCCCGCACTTCCAAGCGATGCCGAAGGCGAGCCGTCACCCCTGACGCCGATTAGAGCCGGTGAACCCACCCGTTCTTGTGCGATTGGGGCTTGACTTTGGGTGCGAGGTGCTACCACTCGT
>NZ_DASVFL010000054.1:0-15515 GCF_036380075.1 Lentzea sp.
TGGCGTTGGCGGCGGCGCTGCCGGAGCTCGAGTACGCGTGCGGGCTGGCGACGCTGCAACTGCTGGACGGGGACGTGACCGGCGACTCGCTCGTGCCGGTGGACGGGTACCTGCCGGTGCTCGGTCGGGCTCCCGTGCCGGATCGCGTCTTGGAGTTCGAGAGCGGTGACCGGGCGTGGGTCGACCGGTACGAACGGGTGCTGGCCAAGCTCAGTCAGCAGAGCTGATTGACGGCGATCTTCACCGGGAAAGGCTCGGTGGCCTCGTAGACGCCGGCTTCCGCCGGAGCTTCCTGGTAGCCGAACTCGCCCGCGAAGTGCAGCGCAGCTAGGGAGACCGGCTTGTCCACATCGATGATCCAGTAGAACGGGATGCAGGCGTCGCAGTACTCATCACGCTTGGTCCGATAGTCGGTTCGTTTCGAGCTCGGCGACAGGATCTCGACCACCAGCACGACCTCGGACGCGCGGAGCAGACCGCCCTCCCGGTCCACCCTGTCGACCTCGGCTCGGCTCACCACGACGAGGTCGGGGCGGCGCACTGAGCCGGGCTCGTCCGGCGGCGCGAGCTGCAGGTCGATGTCGATGTCCGGGATCACTCGGTGTGTGCTCGGCACCTGGTCGCGGAGCTGGGCGTGCAACTCCCCGAGGATGATGTTGTGGCGGGGGTTGGGGCTGGGGGTCATGATCAGACGGCCTCGTACCAGTTCCGTGAAGCCGTCTTCGGTCTCTCCGAGCGCGGCGTACTGAGCGACGGTCAACAGCCCCGTCGGAACAGCAGGCAGACGCCTCGGAGGCCTGTCGGGTAGTGCGGTCACCGCGTCTCCTTCCGTCTCAGTCACCTTCGCACACGTGAGCGAACCCAAAGGGGAGCTTACGCAACTCCAGCTCATGGACCAGCAGTTTTACCAAAAGGTTCAGCCTTTCGAGTGGTCACGGCCGCCCCCGCACCAGCCCCTGCTGGTTGGCCCCCAAGCTGAACACCACACCCTCGGTCCGTGTGATCGCCTCAGTCCGTCGAGGAGTGATGGGCACCCGAGTCAGGTCCACCAACCGGATCGGCGGCCCCAACTCGACCAGCGTCGGCGTGTACGAAGCCTCGACCACGGACCACCCGGAGGGCCCCTGCTCGAACCGGAACCGCGCGATCGCCCCCTCCTCGGTCACGCCACGAGGCTCGGCATGGCGTGCGACCTCGTTGCCGAGCCCGTAGGCCACCCACTTGTCGCCGATCTTCTCGAACGGCTGGACGACGTGGACGTGCGTGCCGATGATCAGGTCCAGGGCCGGGTCGGCCAGCAGCTGACGGGCCAGCGCCTTCTGGTCCGGGGTCGCCTCGTGCTGGTACTCGTTGCCCCACTGCACGGACAGCACGACCACCTCGGCGCCCGCGGCGCGGGCCGCCCGTGCGTCGGCGAGGATCTTGTCGGCGTTGATCTGGTTCGCGCGCCACGGCTGGGGCAGCGGGATGCCGTTGAAGCCGTAGGTGAACGACAGCTGGGCCACGCGAACCCCGCCCGCGTCCAGGATCAGCGGCGCGGCGGCTTCCTCGGCGGTGCGGAACGAGCCGGTGTGCTTCAGGCCGACGGCGTCCATCGCGTCCAGGGTCGTCTGGATGGCCGAGACGCCTCGGTCGAGGGTGTGGTTCGAGGCGGTCGAGCAGGAGTCGTAGCCGACGTCGACCAGGCCCTTCGCCACCTCCGGCGGCGCCAGGAAGGCGGGGTAGCCGAAGAACGGGCCCTCCTTCGGGCCCAGCGGGACCTCCAGGTGGCACAGGGACAGGTCGGCCTTCAGCGTCTCGCGCACGCCCTCGAACAGCGGCAGGAAGGTGCGGCCCGCGGCGCCGCCGTCGGCGACCGCCTGGTCGGTGAGGGCGGGGTGGATCAGGACGTCGCCGCCCGCGGTCAGCGTGAACGAGCGCGGTGGGGGCGGGCCGGACGACACCGGCGACGGGGGTGCGGGCGTGACGACGACCGGGGAGCCGGTGCACGCGGACAGCGCGAAGCCGGTGGCCAGCACGAGTGCCGGCCACCGGACCGCACGGTTCAGCGGTGCCGCCGGCGCCGCAGGACCACGAACAGCACCACGGCCAGCGCCGCGCCCGCGACGGGCAGGGCGCGCTTCAGGACCGGTACTCCTGCGGTGTCGATCAGGTCGATCGGCTCGTCGGGTACGACTCGGAGATGCTGCTGTTGGGCCACCTCGTCAGGATCCCCGGAACCCAGCGTGCCCGCCAGGCATTCGGCGAACTGGCCGACGAGCTTGCCGCTGACCTCGGAGATCAGTCCGCGTCCCAACTGGGCGGGGCGGCCGGTGATCGCCAGGTCGGTCTCCACCTCGACGGTGTCGCCGACCTGGAACGTCACCGTGGCGGACGCCGTGCCGTTGCCGCGGGCGTCCTTGCCGGACGCCTTGAGCACGGCACGGCGCTGTTCCGGGTCGACGTCGACGAACTCGCCGGTGCCGCGGTACAGCAGCTGCACCGGGCCGAGCTTGACCTTCACCTCCCCGCTGAACGTCCTGCCCTCGACCGAGGTCAGCGTGGCGCCGGGCAGGCACGGCGCCACCCGCTCCGGGTCGAGCAGCGCCTCCCACACCACCTCGGCGGGGCCGGGTGAGACGAACGAGTGCGTCAACTTCATCCCGCTACCGCCGCCGTCAGCGCACGGCCGGTGAGCACGCGGGCCAGGTTGTCCTTGTAGCTGTCGCCCGAGGACGCCCGCAGCGCCGCCGCCGAGATCACGTCGGCCGAGGCCTCCTGCCCGACCAGCGCGGACTCGACGTCGACCGCGCGCACCGGACCCGCTCCCACGTTCGTGAGACCGACCCTGGCGGCCGCGATCGAGCCGTCGCGGACCTGCACGGCCGCCGCGACGGCCACGATCGACCACGCCTGCGCGACCCGGTTGAGCTTCTCGTAGTGCGCGCTCCAGCCCGTGTACTTCGGCACCCGCACGTCGACCAGGATCTCGTCGGGTGCCAGTGCGGTCGTGAAGTAGTCGACGAAGAACTCCGCCGCGGGCACCTCGCGCCGCCCACCTGGACCGGCGATGACCATCACCGCGTCCAGGGCCAGCGCGGGGGCCAGCAGGTCGCCTGCCGGGTCCGCGTGGGCGAGCGCGCCGCCGAACGTGCCGCGGTGGCGCACCTGCGGGTCGGCGACGGTGTCGGTGACCAGCTTCAACAACAACGCGTGGTCCTGCACGAGGTGGTCGCGCTGCACCTCGTAGTGCGTGGTCATGGCACCGATCAGCAACGAGTCGCCGTCGTCGCGGACGCCGGTCAGCTCGGTCAGGCCGCCGAGGTCGATCAACGCCGTGGGCGCCGCCAGCCGCATGCGCAGCACCGGCACGAGCGACTGACCGCCCGCGAGCACCTTCGCGTCCTCGCCCTCCTCGGCGAGCATCCGCACGGCCTCGTCCACCGAGGACGGGAACAGGTACTTGAACTCCGCCGGGATCACGACTGTCCTCCCTGCGCGTCGATCGAACCGAGCCCGCCCGCCGCCACGTCACCGGCGCCGGGGTCACCACGTCCCTGCAAGGCCGTCCACACGCGTTCCGGCGACATCGGCATCTCGATGTCCCGGACGCCCAGGTGCCGCACGGCGTCCAGCACGCTGTTCACCACGGCCGGCGTCGAGGCGATCGTGCCCGCCTCGCCGACGCCCTTGGCGCCCAACGGGTTCGACGTCGCCGGGGTCGTGGTCCGGTCGGTGATGAACGACGGCAGGTCGGCCGCGCACGGCAGCAGGTAGTCCGCGAAGGTCGCCGACGTCAGGGTGCCCATCTCGTCGTGGGTGGCCTCTTCGTACAACGCCTGCGCGATGCCCTGCGCCAGTCCGCCGTGCACCTGACCGTCGACGATCAACGGGTTCATGACGGTGCCGACGTCGTCCACGGCCACGTACCGGACGATCTTCACCATGCCGGTCTCGGTGTCGACCTCCGCCGCGCACAGGTGGGTTCCGTGCGGGTACGAGAAGTTGTCCGGGTCGTACGTGGCGTCGGCGTCCATGCCGGGTTCCATGCCCTCGGGCAGGTCGTGCGCCACGTGCGCGGCCAGCACGACGTCGCCCAGCGACCGGGCGGTCGACGTCCCGCGCACGGAGAACGAGCCCGACGCGAACTCCACGTCCGCCTCGTCGCACTCCATCATGTGCGCGGCCAGGGTCCTGGCCTTGGCGAGCACCTTGTCCGCCGCCTGCACCAGCGCGGTGCCGCCCACGGCCAGCGACCGCGAGCCGTAGCTGTCCATGCCCTTGTGGGACGTGGCGGTGTCGCCGTGCAGCACCTCGACGTCCTCGAACGGCACGCCGAGCTTGTCCGCGACGATCTGCGACCACACCGTCTCGTGGCCCTGCCCGTGCGGCGACGTCCCGGTGATCACCTCGACCTTGCCGGTGGGCAGCATGCGGATCGACGCGGTCTCCCACCCGCCCGCGCCGTACCGCAGCGCGCCCAGCACCCGCGACGGCGCGAGGCCGCACATCTCGGTGTACGTGGAGATCCCGATGCCCAGCTGCACCGCGGAACCGTCCGCACGACGACGCGCCTGCTCCTCGCGCAGCGCCTCGTAGTCGAACAGCTCCATCGCGCGCGCCGTCGCGGCCTCGTAGTTGCCCGAGTCGTAGGTGAGCCCGGCGACCGAGGTGAACGGGAACTCCTCGTGCTTGATCCAGTTCAGCTCGCGGAGCTTCATCGGGTCCATGTCCAGCTCGACCGCGAGCTCGTCCATCATCCGCTCGATCGCGAACGTGGCCTCGGGGCGGCCGGCACCGCGGTAGGCGTCCGTCGGCACCTTGTTCGTGAACACGTTGGTGCACACGAACCGGTAGGCCGCGAACTTGTAGATCGCGTTGAACATGAACGCGCCCAGGATCGGCACGCCCGGCGTGACCAGGCGCAGGTACGCGCCCATGTCGGCGAGCAGCTCGACCTTGAGCCCGGTGACGGTGCCGTCGCGGCGGGCCGCCAGCGTGATCTTCTGGATCTGGTCGCGGCCGTGGTGCGCGGACAGCATCGACTCGGTGCGCGTCTCGGTCCACTTCACCGGCCGGTTCATCCGCCGCGCCACCAGCAGGCACAGCAGCTCCTCCGGCGTGACCTGGAGCTTGCCGCCGAACCCGCCGCCGACGTCCGGCGCGATCACCCGGAGCTTGCTCTCGGAGATGCCCGTGACGGCCGACAGCATCCAGCGCAGGATGTGCGGGATCTGGGTCGCGGACCAGACGGTGAACATGCCGGCGGTCGAGTCGACGACGACCGACCGCGGTTCCATGAACGCCGGGATCAGCCGCTGCTGCCGGAACGTCCGCTCGACCACGACCTCGGCGGCGGAGATCTCGTCCTCGACGTCCGTGCCGCTGCCGGCCTCGGCGGAGTCGAAGATCCACGTCGCGCACTTGTTCGTGCCGATGTCCTCGTGCACGAGGTCGTTGTCCAGCAACGCCTCCTCCATGTCGAGCACGACCGGCAGCTCGTCGTAGTCGACGTCGATCTCGGCCAGCGCGTCCGCGGCGTGGTAGGCGCTGTCGGCGATCACCAGCGCCACCGCCTCGCCGGCGAAGTTGACGCGGTCGACGGCCAGCGCGGGCGCGGCGGGCGACTTCATGTCCTCGGTGATCGGCCACGCGCAGGGCAGCGAGCCCTGTTCGGCGGCGAAGTCCTCACCGGTGAACACCACGGCCACGCCGGGCATCGCGGTCGCCCGGCTCACGTCGATGTTCGTGATGCGGGCGTGGGCGACGGGGCTGCGCAGCACGGCCATGTGCAGCATGCCGGTGAGCTGGAGGTTGTCGGTCCACCGGGTCTGACCGGTGATCAGCCGCGCGTCCTCCTTGCGGAGCCGGGCCTTGCCGATCTCCGGTTCGGCTGTGGCGGTCATTCGCCACCTACCGGCTGCTTCGCGGCGGCGGTGCCGACGTCGGAGTCGCTGTGGCGCTCGATCTCCGGACCGGCGCCGGGCTTCATGCTCTGCGCGGCGTCCTGGACGGCGCGGACGATGTTCTGGTAGCCCGTGCACCGGCAGAGGTTGCCCTCCAGCCCCTTCCGCACGGTCTCGTCGTCGGGATCGGGTTCGTCGGCCAGCAGGTCGATGGCCTGCATGATCATGCCGGGGGTGCAGAAACCGCACTGCAACGCGTGGTTCTGGCGAAAGGCGTGCTGCACGGGGTGCAGCTTGCCGTCGCGGGCGAGGCCTTCGATCGTGGTGACCTCGTGCCCGTTCGCCTGGACCGCGAACAACGAGCACGACTTCACGCTGTGGCCGTCCAAGTGCACCGTGCAAGCACCGCAGTTTCCGGTGTCACAGCCGACGACGGTGCCGGTCTTGCCCAGGCGCTCGCGCAGGTAGTGCACGAGCAGGAGCCGGGGCTCGACCTCGTCGGCGTACGTCACTCCGTCGACGTTGACCGAGATGTGCATGAACCCTCCCAGTGGTGGGTGATCATGTGACGAGGGCCACTCCAGCCTCCTCCCTGTTTGCCGGTTCAACAACCCGATCACCGGTGAATCGGCAGTTCGATCTCCGCGAGACGGCGCCCGGTTCCCTTCCACCGCAAGGAAATGATCTCCGCGGCAATCGCAACTGCGGTCTCCTCGGGCGTGCGGGCGCCGAGATCGAGGCCGATCGGGGACGACAACGCCGCAAGTTCGGATTCGGTCAAACCCGCCTCCCGCAAGCGGTTCAGTCGATCTTCATGTGTGCGGCGCGACCCCATCGCTCCGATGTAGCCAACCTTCAGTCGCAACGCGACTTCCAGCAACGGCACGTCGAACTTCGGATCGTGCGTGAGAACGGCGATCACCGTGCGTTCGTCGAGCTTGGACGCTTCGCCTTCGAGGTACTTGTGCGGCCACGCGACGACGACCTCGTCCGCCTCCGGGAAACGGGAGCGTGTCGCGAACACGGGCCGTGCGTCGCACACGGTCACGCGGTAACCGAGAAACGCGCCGAGCCGGGCCATCGCCGCGGCGAAGTCGATCGCTCCGAACACGAGCATGCGCGGCGGCGGCTCGAACGAGTTCACGAACACGCTCATGCCCTCACCACGGCGCTGACCGTCCGGTCCGTACTGGAGCACGCCGCTGCGCCCCGACGCGAGCATCCCGCGCGCGTCGTCGGTGACGGCGTCGTCGACGCGCGACGACCCCAGGCTGCCATCGCGCCGGTCGGGCCAGACGACCATGCGCCGCCCGATGCCGTCGGGGTGCTCGATGACGGTCGCGACGGCCACCGGTTCCTCGGCGCGCACGGTCTCCACGACCTCGGCGAGCTGCGGGAACGTCCGGGCGTTGATCTTCTCGACGTAGATGTCGATGATCCCGCCGCAGGTCAGCCCCACGGCGAACGCGTCGTCGTCGCTCACCCCGTACCGCTGCAGGACCGGCTCGTCCGTCTCCTGCGCGAGGTCGTAGACGGCACCCTCGACGCACCCGCCGGAGACGCTGCCGACCGCCTCGCCGTCCTGCGTCACGAGCATCGCCGCCCCCGCCGGCCGGGGAGCCGAGCTGAAGGTCGCGACGACCGTCCCGACGCCGACGGTCTCCCCGTTCGCCACCCGTTCGGCGAGGTCGTAGAGGACATCACGCACGGCGCACCTCCTTCAGCAGTTCTTCCAACGCGTGCACGCTGTGTCCGGCGACCATCGCGTCGACGTGCGGCAGGACCGCCACCACGCCGCGCTGCACCGGCTCGTACCCGGCCTTGCCCGCGTGCGGGTTGGCCCAGACGACCTTGTGGCTCACCCGCCGCAGCCGCGCCATCTCGGTCGCCAGCAGCGCCGGGGCGCCGCGTTCCCAGCCGTCGCTGAACAGCACGACCACCGCGCCCCGCTGCCGCCACTGCTGGTTGAACCGCCGCAGCGCGTCGCCGAGCCGGGTGCCGCCCTCGTAGTCCGGGATGGCCCTGCCCGCGGCCCGCAGCGCCCGTTCGGGGTCGCGTTCCCGCAGCTGACGGGTCACGCGGGTGAGCCGGGTGCCGATCGTGCGGACCTCGACGGGCATGGCGTGCGCGATCACGTGCGCGAACCGCAGCAGTGCGTCGGAGTAGGGGGCCATCGAGCCGGACACGTCGATCAGCAGCACGAGCCGACGGGCCTTCACGCCCCGGCGGCGGTGTCTCGGCAACGCGATCTCGCCGCCGGTCTCGATCATCGCGCGCACCGTGCGGGCCAGGTCCACCCGCCCGCGCCGGGCCTTGCGGAGCCGGCGCGACCGGCGGCGCGGCGGGAGCGGTCTCAGCCGGGCGATCAACGGCGCGGCGTCGAACTCGGAGATGTCCTTGTGCTTCAGCACTTCCACATCGGACGCGGCCACGCCGACGGTCATCGAGTCGAGCTCGACGGTCGCCCGCGGCCGGGGCGGGGTGCCGCCGAAGTACGCGCGGTAGACGGCGTCGTAGCGCGGCAGGTCGTCCGGGTCGGCGCACAGCGTGAGGCGTCCGGCCCAGTACAGGTCCACGTGCTCGGTGGCCCGCAGGAACGCCTGGACGCGGTCGGGCCCGCACTGGAGCCCGGCGCCCCGCAGGACGCTCGTGAACCCGACGCAGGCCTCCGTCATCCCACGATTGTGCTCCCGATCACGCGATCCGCGTCCTCCCGGTACTTCAGGACGGCGCCGAGGGTCGTCGCGTCGGGTTCGGTGCGGCCGAGTGCTTGCAGCGCGCGGGCCCAGTCGAGCGATTCGGCGACGCCCGGCGGTTTGAGCAGGTCGAGGCCCCGCATCTGCCCGACGGCCTCCGCGACCTTTCGAGCGAGCCGTTCGTCGAGACCGGGCAGCGTGCGGCGCAGGATGGCGACCTCGCGGTCGAGCGAGGGGTGCTCCAGCCAGTGGTAGAGGCAGCGGCGCTTCAACGCGTCGTGCACCTCGCGCGTGCGGTTGGAGGTCAGGACCGTCAACGGCGGTGTCGTCGCCCTGATCTCGCCGAACTCCGGGATGCTGACCGCGTTCTCGCTCAGGACCTCCAGCAGGAACGCCTCGAACTCGTCGTCTGCGCGGTCGATCTCGTCGACCAGCAGCACGCACGGCGCGTTCTCCAACGCCTGCAGCAACGGCCGTGCCAGCAGGAACCGTCGCGTGTAGAGCGAGGCCTCGTCCACCTCACCCCGCGTCTCCAGCACCCGCAGGTGCATGAGCTGGCGCGGGTAGTCCCAGTCGTACAGCGCCTGGGTGGCGTCGATGCCCTCGTGGCACTGCAACCGGATCAGCGGCACGTCCAGCGCCTTGGCCAGCGCGAGCGCGAGCGACGTCTTGCCGGTGCCGGGTTCGCCCTCCAGGAACAGCGGCCGTCCCATCCGGAGCGCGAGGAACGCCGCCGTCGCGACCCCGCCGTCCGGCAGGTACCCCGCGCCGTCGAGCCCTGCCGCCAGCTCCTCAGGGGACTCCATGAAGGTCAGGGTACGACTAACCTGGGCGGATGGGGTCGATCAAGAAAGTCCAGGTCACGTTCGACTGCGCGGAACCCGTGCGCGTCGCGGAGTTCTGGAGCCAGGTGCTCGGCTACGACGCACCGCCGGAGAGCGACGGGTCGTGGTCCGCCTGCGCCGACCCGACGGGCGAGGGTCCGCGGTTCTACTTCCAGCGCGTTCCCGAGGGCAAGGTCGTGAAGAACCGCGTGCACGTCTGCGTGCGGGCCGGCACCGGGCTCGTCGGTGCCGAACGCCTCGCCGCCCTGCAGGCCGAACGCGCACGGCTGGAACCGCTCGGTGCGACGCTGGTGCGCGTGATGGAGGCCGACGACGAGAACGAGTCGTGCATCGTCATGCAGGACGTCGAGGGCAACGAGTTCTGCCTGGACTAGGGCGCCGCTGAGTCCTGGACGGACAGCTCCAGGGCCAGCTCCATGCAGCGCAGCCGGGCCGGGGAGAAGTCGTAGGGCATCTTGCCGACCGCCTCGAACGCGCTCATGGAGCCGGGCGGCCGCTCGACGGGGCCGAGGTCGTCCGCGGGAGCGGGGTGCAGGGCGTCCCAGGCGTCGAAGAGGGCGTCGTCGGCCTCGTTCTGGCCGGACTCCTCCAGGAAGTCCTGCAGGACGGTTTCGAAGGCGTGCCGCTCGGCCGCCACCAGGGCCACCCGCGGGTCGTCGACGGCGACGCCGTCGTCGAGGGCCTCCTCGGCGGCGTCCACGCGGTCGGACTCCGCCCGCAGAGCGGGGTTCGTGGCCAGTGCGACGAAGCGGCCGGCCTGGACGGCCGCGCCGAGCGGGCCGAAGATCCGTTCGGTCACCAGCAGGGTGTCGAGGTCCGCCGCACGCAGTGAGCCCTCCGGGAGGCCCTTGAGGCGGTCGGCGACGAAGTCGGAGAGCAGGCCCATCCGGCTGCCTTCCGCGCGCATCCGCTGCACGGCGGCCCGTTGCCGCCGCAGCTCCGCCTCCTGCGCGGCGAGGGAGTCCTCCAACCGCTCCAGGACGCCCGCGATGTCGCCGCCGCTGGTGAAGGCGTCGCGGATGTCGTCCAGGGCGATCCCCGCGTCGGCCGTCCTGCGGACCCACAGCAGGCGGATCATGTCCTCGTAGCCGTAGCGGCGGCGGCCGTCACCGCCGCGTTCCGGCTCGGGGAGCAGGCCGATCTCGTGGTAGTGGCGGATGGTCCGCGGCGTGCAGCCGGCGAAGGCCGCGGCGTCACCGATCTTGACCTGGCGAGGTGGCGTGAAGGACGAAGGCACCGGTCCACTGGACCACATGCCGCTGCGGAAGGTGCAACCCTGACCCGGCCACCCCGGTTCAGGGTCCGGTTCGGGGTGGTCACCGATGTGCTGGGCCGCGGTTTCGACGACTCTTGAGCCATGACGAACAACGTGCTCAACGAAGCCACCGACCAGGTCAAGAAGCTCCGTCGCAGTCGCAGCGACAAGATGCTCGCCGGTGTCTGCGGCGGTGTCGCCAAGATGATCGGGGTCGACGCCGCGATCCTGCGGATCATCCTCGTGGCGGCGACGCTGCTCGGGTTCGGCACCGGAGCGATCCTCTACGCCGCCGCCTGGATCCTCATGCCCGAGGAAGAGCCGGCCGTGTGATCACCGTGGAAAACCGGGGACACCAGGTAGCCGCTGCCAGGGGTGGGGTCCGGTGAGGGGCCGGTACTCCACCCCGAGGGCGTCGAGCCTCGGCAGGTGGTGCTCCTGGAGCCGTTGCAGGAACAGCGGATCCTTCTCCGCCGGGGACCACACGACCTCGGCGAACGCGGCCAGTCTCGGGAACGCCGCGTAGTCCACCCGCCGGGCCGAGTCGAGGTGCTCGGTCCAGATGTTCGCCTGGGCGCCCAGCAACCGCCCCGGTTCGTCCCCGGTGAGCTCCGCCGGCTCCGGGTCCCACGCGTAGACGTCCTCCAGCGTGGTGAGCGTCCCGACGGGGATCGGTTCGTCCGCCCCGTCCGACTGCCGGTAGTCCAGGTACACGAACTGCTCCGGGCACATCACCACGTCATGCCCGTCGCGCAACGCCGTGACGCCGCCCTGGACACCGCGCCACGACGCGACCACCGTGCTTTCCGGCAACGGGCGTGAGTCCAGGACCTCGTCCCACCCGTACGGCCGCCGTCCCCTGCGCGCGATGTGCTCCGCGATCGCCCGCACCAGCACGCCGTCCTCGTGACCGGGCGCCTCGTCGCCGCCGAGTCCGACGACCTCGGCCGGGAAGACGTCCATCAGCTCGTCGAACACGTTCCGGTAGAAGTCCATCGTGGACTCGTCCGTGTTGAGCACGCGTTCGTTGACGCCCCAGTCCGTCCAGACCCCGCCGCCGTGCAGGCCGAGCTCCGGGTAGGCGGCGACCGCCGCCTGCGAGTGGCCGGGGATGTCGATCTCCGGCACGACCGTGATGTGCCGCGCCCGCGCGTACTCGACGATCTCGCGCAGGTCGTCCTGCGTGTAGAAACCGCCGTGCGGACGGCCTTTCAGCCCTCCGGAGCGCCGGTCGCCGAAGCGCGAGTCCTCCCGCCACGACCCGACCTCGGTGAGCTTCGGGTAGCGCAGGACCTCGAAGCGCCAGCCCTGGTCGTCGGTGAGGTGCAGGTGCAGGACGTTGAGCTTGTGCGCGGACAGCAGCTCGACCCAGCGCAGCACCTCCCGCTTGGGCAGGAAGTGCCGTGCCACGTCGAGCATCACGCCGCGCCACGGGAACCGCGGGTGGTCGACGACCTCGCACGCGGGGATGACCGCCGGTTTCTCGCCGGCGGCCCGGAACGACCGCGGTCCGAGCAGCTGCCGCAACGTCTGCAGCGCGTTCATCTCGCCCTCGGCGTCGTGCGCCTCGATCAGCACGCCGTCGTCGGACGAGAGGAGCCGGTAGCCGCCGGGCGGCCCGTCCGTGAGGACGGTGTTCCAGCCCCGGTACTCGCAGAGCCGCCCACCGTCCACGTAGGACACCGGGCGCGGCAGGAGGTTCATCCCTTCACCGCCCCCGCGAGGCCGGAGACGAGACGTCGTTGCACGAGCACGAAGAAGATCAGCACAGGGATGGTCATCAGGGTGGAGCCCGCCATGATCGCGCCCCAATCGTTCTGGTCGGGTTTGACGAACACCTGGAGAGCCAGCGGCAGGGTCTGGTTCTCCACGGCCGAGATGATGAACGTCTTGGCGAACAGGAAGTCGTTCCAGGCGTGGATGAACGACAGCACGCTCGTCGCCACCAGTCCGGGCGCGACGAGCGGGAACAGCACCTGCCAGAGGAACCGGAACCGCGAGGCGCCGTCCAGGGTGGCGGCCTCCTCCAGCTCCACGGGCACCGCGGCGACGAAGCCCCGCAGCATCCAGATCGCGAACGGCAGGCTGAAGGCCAGGTGCACCAGCACCAGCGACCCGAGGTGGTTCAGGCCGAACACCGGCACCGAGTCGCCCACGGACCGCATCAGGAAGAACAGCGGCACGGTCAGCGCCTCGACCGGCACCATCTGCACCACCAGCAGCATGATCAGCAACGTCGTGCGGCTGCGGAACCGGAAGCGGGTCAGCGCGGTCGCCGCGAGGAACGAGATCAGGATGCTCAGTGCGACCACGATCAGCGCGACGATGATGCTGTTCACGAAGTAGCGGCCGAAGTTCGCGACGGTCAGCGCCCGCGTGAAGCTGTCGAGCGTCGGCCGCGTCGTCCACGGCACCGGGTCGGCCGAGATGATCTCGTCCTCCGGCTTGAACGCGGACAGCACCATCCAGAACAGCGGGAACGCCACCACCGCGGCGACGACGAGGACGAACCCCTCGGTCAGCCAGCGCCTCACAGGACCTCCCCCGACCGCCGCAGCGCGCGGAGGTAGAACATCGTGATTCCCAGCAGCAGCACGGTCATCACGACACCGATGGCCGCGCCCAGGCCGTACTCGGACGCCGCGAACGCCTGCTGGTAGGCGTAGACGTTGAGCACGAGGTTGCGCCCGGCGATGCCGCCGCCGTTCGTCATCACGTAGATCTGCGTGAAGACCTTGAAGTCCCAGATGATCGACTGGATCGTCACCACGAGGATGATCGGCCGCAGCAACGGCAGCGTGACGCTCCACGCCGTGCGGAACGCCGACGCGCCGTCCAGCGCGGCGGCCTCCAGCACCTCGCCCGGGATCGCCTTGATGCCCGCGTAGAGCGTCACCATGACGAACGGGAACGAGCACCAGATCACCTGTGCCGCGACCAGTCCGAACGCCGTCCACTTGTCGAACGTCCAGGAGAAGCCCTGGATGCCCAGGACCTCGTTGACGAAGCCGAAGTTCGCGTCGAACAGGAAGAGCCAGATCGTCGAGCCGGCGACCGCGGGCGTGGACCACGCGCCGAGCGCCGCCAGGAACAACGTCATCCGGACCCACGTGCGGACGCGGGTCGCGAGGACCGCGAGGAACGCGCCCACCAGCAACGTGCCGACCACGCAGACCGCCGCGAACGCGACGGTCTGCCCGAGCACACCCCAGAACTGCTGGTCCCCCAACAGCTTCTGGTAGTTGCCGAGACCCAGGAACGTCAGCGGCGCGCCGCCGCTGACCTGTTCCTGGCCGTAGTCGTAGAGCGAGATGAGCACCAGCTGGTAGATCGGGTAGGCCAGCAGGCCCGCGAGCACCAGCAGCGCTGGAGCCAGGTAGGCGAACGCGGTCCGCCCCTGGCCTTTGGCGGTCACGCTCACGACGTGAAGGCCGCGTTCATGGTCTTGGCGGCGTCGGCGGTGGCCGTGTCGACGTTCTTCGCGCCGGTGACGACCTCCTGGATCATCGTCGGCACCACGGTCTGCGCCTCGATCTTCGCCCACGCCGGCGTGACGGGGACGAACTTCGTCCCGGACTGCAGGGTCTTGGTGAACGGCTCCAGGAACTTGTCGGAGTCGCTGACCTGCTTCTGCACGTCGCCGAACGTCGGCAGGTTCCCCATCGCCGCGTACATCTTCTGCTGGTACTTCTTCGACGCGAGCAGCTGCGTGAACTCGTTGGCGAGCGTCTTGCGCTGCGTGCCCTTCATGACGCCGAGCAGGTTGCCGCCGGCGAACGCGGGCGCGATCGAGCCCTTCTCCTTGCCGGGCAGCGGGACGACGCCGTACTTGCCGGCGGCGCTGGAGGCGTCGACGGACTTGCGGTTGAAGTCGCCACCGATGGTCATCGCGGCCTTGCCGGCCCGGAACGCCTCGACGCTCGCGTCACCGCCGTTGCCCGCGCAGGCGGCGGGCGGGCAGATGTCGTCCTTGATCAGCTCGGTGTACTTGGCGACACCGGCCTTGGCCTCGGCGCTGTCGATCGTGGCGGTGAACTTGCCGCCGTCCTGCTTGGCGATGTCGCCGCCCTGCGCCCAGATGAACGGCAGCGCCGCGAAGGTGTACTTGCCACCGGCGGAGATGCCGATCATCTCGGGCTTGCGCTGCCGGATCTCACGGGCGGTCGTGGCGATCTCGTCCAGCGTCGTGGGCGGCTTGAGGCCGAGCTCGTCGAACACGTCGGTGCGGTAGTAGAGCGCGCGCACGCCGACGAACCACGGCACGCCGTAGGTCTTCCCGTCGACCTTGGCCGTGTCGAGGACCGTCGGGACGAGGTCCTTGGACTCGACCCACCCGCCCAGGTCGAGCTCGGAGAAGCCGCCGGCGGAGACGTAGCCCGCGAGGTCGGTGTTGCCGAACTCGGCGACGTCCGGCGCGCTCTTGGGGTCGCTGAACGCGGCCTTGAAGCGCTCGGCCCTGCTCGCCACCTGGATGTACTGCACGTCGACGGTGACGCCGCTGTGCCTGCCCTGGAACTCGGAGATGGCCTCCTTCACCACGGCTTCCTTGGGACCGCGGTTGACCTCGTCGAACAGCCACACCCGCAGCTGCCCGGTCTGCTCGTCCGTCCCCGAGCTCGTCGGTCCCGACTGCACCGGTGCGCAGGCGACCACCGCGCCCACCCCCAGCACGGCCACGAAAGTCTTGAGCCGCATCGTCGCGCCCTCCACGTTGCGTATGTTGCAACAGCTATTTCACAGGAAGCAACGTGACTGTAGAACGGACCAGGGCAAGGGTCTAGACCAGAAGGGTGACCCATTCCCTCACAGAAGCGACGTCCACCGGTGAATCCCA